>DAOTPH010000254.1:0-2556 GCA_035451765.1 Bacteroidota bacterium
ATTGATACAACTCTCGAAACAGTCGAAGGAATGCAATTCGACCGCGGCTATATTTCACCTTATTTTGTTACAGATACTGAAACAATGGAATGCGTTTTTGAAAATCCCTACATTTTAATTCATGACAAAAAGATTTCTACAATTAAAGAAATTTTGCCTGTATTAGAGAAAGTATCGCAAACAGGCAGAGCACTTCTAATAATTGCTGAAGAAGTTGAAGGCGAAGCACTAGCCACATTAGTATTGAACAAATTGCGCGGAGTTCTGAAGGTAGCTGCTGTAAAAGCACCTGGTTTCGGTGACAGAAGAAAAGCAATGCTCGAAGATATTGCTATTCTTACGGGCGGCACCGTTATTTCAGAAGAACAAGGCTATAAACTTGATATGACAGGCATAGAACATCTTGGTATCGCAAAGAAAGTTGTAATTGATAAGGATAATACCACAATTGTTGAGGGTGCAGGAAAACCTGAAGACCTGAAGAGGAGAATAAATGAAATCAAAGTACAAATCGAAAAAACTACTTCCGATTATGATAAAGAAAAATTGCAAGAGAGATTAGCTAAATTAAGTGGTGGCGTTGCTGTATTGAAAATCGGCGCTTCTACTGAAGTTGAAATGAAAGAAAAGAAAGCCCGTGTTGAAGATGCACTTCACGCAACTCGCGCAGCTGTTGAAGAAGGTATTGTCCCAGGTGGTGGCGTTGCTTATCTTCGAGCAGTCCATAAACTTGATGAAATCAAATGCAATAACGAAGACCAAAAAATCGGTATCGAAATCATTAAAAAAGCAATTGAAGAACCTGCTCGTCAAATTGTTGCAAATGCAGGGCTCGAAGCATCAGTTATAGTTAATAAAATAAAGGAGCATGAAGGCAATTTCGGTTTCAATGCCGCAACCGAACAATTTTGCGATATGTTTGAAGATGGTGTAATAGATCCAACAAAGGTCACCCGAGTTGCATTGGAAAACGCCGCATCAGTTGCTGGATTACTAATAACGACAGAAGCTTTAATTGTTGATAAACCTGAAAAGAATCCTCCAATGCCTCCAATGCCACAAGGTGGAATGGGCGATATGTATTAATCTTAGGAAATTTTTAATACAAAAGGAGCATTCAATCTAGATGCTCCTTTTTTTATATATAATTAACTTGATTTATAACTCAATAAGAATAGATATATTATAAAATATAAAATATTCGTATTTTTGTATTCTTTAATTTTGCATAATAGTGCAATGACTCGGTAGCTCAGATGGTAGAGCATTAGACTTTTAATCTAAGGGTCATGGGTTCGATCCCCGTCCGAGTCACAATATAGGGGCATATTGCTTATGCCCCTTTTTATTTTTATAAAGGTTTAAAAATTTTGCACTCCTAAAATTTAAAACACTCAATTTAACTCTTAGACCCAATTTCATAATTTTTTGCTTTGTTATACGATACATTTTATTGACTTGATTTACAAGCCAATTAGTAATCATTAAAATATATTTCTGCTTTCTTATGAGACATTAGCATTATAATAATTAATTATCGAAGCATCCAATTTGTCGTGCAATAACGAGCCGCTGAATTTCGCTTGTTCCCTCACCAATCTCCAATAGCTTAGCATCTCGAAAATATCGTTCGACTCCATATTCTTTCATCAATCCATATCCGCCATGAATTTGCACACAATGATTTGCTGCACGATGTGCCACTTCACTACAATAAAGCTTAGCAATTGCACTTTCTTTTGTAATTGGCTCATTATTATCAGCCATTCGGCAAACTTCGTATAAATAATTTCGGGCAAGTTCAATTTCCATATCAATATCGGCGAGTTTAAAAGCGTTTGCCTGGAAATTGGAAATTGTCTGGCCAAATGCTTTTCGTTGTTTAGCATAATTCAAAGCAGCTTCATAAGCACCTTGAGCAAGTCCAAGCCCCATTGCGGCAATCGAAAGACGCCCCCGGTCAAGAATATATAGCATTTGCTTAAATCCCTCACCTCGCTTGCCTAAAATTGCAGAATTTGGCACTCGCACATCGGTGAGGTTTATTTCAGATGTGTTTGATGAGCGCCACATTAATTTATTATGCATTGACTTTGCTGAAAAACCCGGTGTATTATTTTCAACAAGAAAGCAAGTATATTCCTTTTTACCATTCGGTCGAGTACCTGTGACTGCAAGTATTGTTGATCCAAGTGTAATATCGGTCGAAGCATTAGTAATAAAAATCTTCGAACCATTTATAATCCATTCAATTCCGTGCTGAACGGCGACAGTTTTTGTATTTCCTGCGTCTGAACCTGCCTCAGGTTCTGTCAATCCAAATCCCCAAAGCTTGCCTGATGTGATTTCGGGCAAATATTTACATTTTTGCTCATCATTACCGAAATATAATAAGGGCGCCGCACCTAGGGAATTATGAGCTGCAACAGTCGCCGCCTGCGATCCGTCAATTCTTGCTAATTCTTCAACAATTATAAGGTAAGAAAGTGTATCCAATCCGCTTCCACCAGATTCCTCTGGCATTATAGCACCAAGCAATCCGAGTTCAGACATCTG
>DAOTPH010000255.1:0-2549 GCA_035451765.1 Bacteroidota bacterium
GCTTTGTCTGGACACCGTTTTAATTGCCTGATTTTGCATTGATTTTTGCAAGTGCATCTTGAGTAGCTTTGAGAATTGGCTCAACCGACAAATCTGCTCCCACAGCTTTTTCCATCCAAACTTTGGGGACAAGCCTACCTTGAGAAAGCATTCTCACCATTTCGCTTCCAATATTCTTTCCCTTCATATATTGTTCCATTTGGTATTGAACGATATGGCCAATTGGATATGCAGGCAAATATAATGGATAATCAATCATATGCGAATATATAGCAAGAATTGGCTCATCTTTTACGCCAAAAACAGGAGCATAATATTTGTTCCAAGTATCTTTTGCAATTTGAATTACTTGATTTTTTAATTGTTCGGGAGTTGCATCTGGATTTTTATACATCCAGTTCCAAACTTGCATATCGACAAGTGCTACACCCATAATTTCATACATTTGCCAATACATATCAATCATTTGCAAAGCTTCGGCATCGGGATTCTTTATTTTCATACCAAGCAAATCTAAATCGCGTTGCTGGAACACAAATGCCCAAGCTTCTGTAAATGCAGTATTTGGAACACCATGAAGCATATAATAATCCACATAGTGAAGCGTGATAGTTTGCTCTGTGTTATGGCCCAATTCGTGAACAGCGATATTATATCCCTTATAATCCATACCTTTACCTTGTGGGATGCGTGTGCGAAGATGAGATTTTTGCTCATGCATTTCTGCGCCCCATGCGTGGCCTGCACCACGGGCTGGATCTACTTGAATTTTTGAAGCAATAAATTGTGCTTGGTCTTTTGGAAATCCTAATTTTGCATAAATATTTGGAATATCCTTTTGGAAAGCCTCAACCGTTGGATATTTTTTAGATGTAATTTTGGTTAATTCATCTTCGGAAATTGTGCCTCGACTTTTAAATCCATCGTACCAAATATCAAAAGGTTCTAGCTGCCTGCCCAATCTTTTAGAAATTAACTCTCCAATTTGCTTTGCCAGCGGTGAACTGACAAGTTGTACAAACATTTGCTCGACATCTTTTTCACGTATTTCTAAATCTTGGTCAAAAGTTCGTGCAATTGCAGTTGGTAAATTTGGATAATATGGATCAATTTTCTTTGCTGCAAGATAATTATTCAAAAAAGTCTTGTACCGTGTATCGGGTTCAGGCGAAAGCTGCACCTCTTTGCCATCTTTATAGGTTTTATTAGTGTATGGGTTCCAGGTATATTCATTGCTGTTAATAACTTTTTCAGGGATTGTTTGCGTAATGATACGTTTCATCACCTCGTAAATCATTTTTTGATGGGTAAGTCCATCGGGCTTAGCATATTGGCTTTTCAATTCATCGCGCAAATTCCAATGGGTAATAAGTTTCATATCTTTTGGAAAATACGTTTGATTTTTATCATCAATTAGATTGCCCATATAGATATTATAATTAACAATATAATTTTCTGCTTGAGTAAGTGCATCAGAAAAATTTTGTTGAATTTGTGCGGGAACGCGAGCAGTAAATACGTCTCCCATTCGAGCATAAGCCCACTCTTTGCGTGTCCAATTTTTGCCAAGTTCTTCTTTTTCTTGCAAAGTATAATAAGGAAAATTTAAGCAAATGATAAATGCAATTTTATTATTGAAGAAATCATCTGTGAAGTGAGACGAAGGGTCATAGCTTGCAAAAAGCAAATCAAAATCGCTAACTTCACCTTTATCAAGGTCCATTTTTTCACGTAAATCAAGCATTATTTGATTATAATGCCCATTGAGAGATTCCAAATTTTTGGAAAAAGTGCTAAATACTTCATCCAACTTATTAGAATCAGCAATAAAATTCTCTAAACAAAATTGTGTAAAAACTGAATCATTGCCATCAGAGCTTCTCCATAGAGATGCGGCTTGCGAAACACCTCTTTCAATACGGAATTTCGCAGCATCGCCATATTTGCTTAATAATTCTTTCACAACTTTTTCTTGCGTTGATTTGCTAATAACTTTACCTGTATCATCTGTTTGATTTGCCATATTATTGTTTTGTTCTGTGCAAGCACTAAAGACGAACAACATAGATGCAAAAATAATAGTGAGCAATTTTTTCATAATATCCTCAAAATTGTATAACTTTTATAAAATTATTTTCAGTAATATTATTATCATTTAAACCGGCGACAACAACTACTCTATCGCCAGTCTTAATGATGTTTTGATTTTTCAAATTATTATGAATTAAATTGAAATCAATTTCATTAAAATCAAAATTATCAATAACAATTGGATTAACACCCCATAAAGTTATTAGATAATGCTGTTTTGCTTTATCATCAGTAATTGCAATAATTGGCATTTTTGGACGCAATTTTGAAATATTACGTGCTGTAAATGCAGAGCGGGTTATTGTCAATATAGCCTTGGCTTTAGTATTGTAGGCAAGCAAGACCGCAGATTGTGCAATTGCATCTGAAATATTAGCTTGAGCTGAGCAATCAATTCCTTTTTCAAATTTGTTTGGAAAATATTGCTCGGTTTTCAGTATAATTGAATTCATATATTT
>DAOTPH010000256.1:0-2526 GCA_035451765.1 Bacteroidota bacterium
CATCCATTTTGAGAATTGGATGCCCTGCAGAATAAATCCATTGGTCAAAAAAAGTATCGAAATCAAAATTAGGAATTTGTTCTTTCCAAGCCTCAATTAGATCGCTTGTTTCCACACTTTTAAGTGAAAATTTCTTGAGAATATTACGAAATGCAGGGAAAAATGTACTATCGCCAATTTGTTTGCGGAGCATATTATAAACAAAGCCTGCTTTATTATAGGTTAATATTGAAAGTGGATATTCAAAAATACCATCTATAGGAACGGCATATATGGGAATTTGATAAAGCGATGCATCCTTGAAATATAAAGAAATATAATACTGTAAATAATCATCATAAGCAGAAGCTCCCGCATAAGATTCTACCCATAAGGCTTCAGACCATGTTGCTCCACCTTCATTTTGCCATATATCATACCAAGTTGCGCAGGTCATCAAGTCGCCAATCCATTGATGAGAAAGTTCGTGAGCAATTCCCGTTTCATACCAACCGCGAAGCCAAGTGCGATTTATTGAAGTCATAGTTTGATGCTCCATTCCCCCAAATCCAAACGGTTGAATTGCAACCATTCCATAGCTCTCAAAAGGATATTCACCAAAAAGATTAGCATAAACTTCCATCATTTTTGGTACATTTCTGAATGAATATTGAGCATTATATGCTCCTCCATTAGTTGTATCACTCGTCCAATCATCTTCCCATACATAATAAAATAATGGAATTGAAACATTAGGATTTGTAACTTTCTGATAAACATCTTGATGCATTTGAAATTCGGAAGCAGTCACTGCCATCAAATAGGTTGCCATTTGATATTGCGATTTAAAATGCCAAATCTTGCTATCTGATAAAGTCTTTACCGAAGGAATTCCATTGGATACTGCCATAATATTTAAAGGTGTAAGTACATTTACTTCAAAATATGCTTTATCATCGGGCTGGTCATTGCATGGCATCCAATAATGTGCATCGTTCGGCTCACTCATTGTATATGCAATTCTTGATATCAAAAATATTGAATCTCGTTTAGGTGGTGGTCCCTGTCCTACGTACTGGTCTTTTGGATATAAATAAAAACCGATATTATCCTTTCCTACGTATGTATAGTAAATTTCAAAAGAAATTGTATCACCAAGTAATTTAGTCGATGGAAAATTGATAATCAATTTATCGCCTAATTGTGTATATGTGGGCTGATATTCAAATGAATTTGATTTTATTGAATCTATCAATTGATTTGCTGCATCAAGCTCAATCTTATCAAGTTTTGCTGTATCGATTGCTATATCAATTTTATTAATTCCTTTGTAATACCGATTTTCTCCATCTACGGTTTTTGCTGTAAAAATACTACGCCAATCAAGTGTTAATGTATATTTCTGAACATCATAAGGGCGTTTGTTTATTGCAGAGGTTTTTTGCAGAAATTCATTATGGATGTTTTTATTTTTTAAAGGCCGTGTTGCTTTATTTTCAATTGGTTGGTCAAAGAAAATATGGGATTGTGAAAATAAAATTGACGGAAATAATAAAACAATTGCAAAAAAGATTTTTTTCATACTATAAGTTTTTAAACAGATAAATTTCTAATAAAATTCGATATGATTAAAATAATAAAATTGACGTTTAGTTTGTATTTTTATGGAGACGACGGACTTTCAAAATCTCTATTAGCATATTAAATGAATCCCGTATTGGGTTAATTTTTGTTTTGGTATCATTGCGCCACTCGACAGGTACCTCAACAATTTTATAATTCATTTTTTTTGCAAGATAAAGTATCTCTACATCGAATCCAAATCCATTTATTTGTGCTTTTGAGAATATTTGCTTGGCGACTGATTTTTTAAACAATTTAAAACCGCATTGTGTATCCTTAATACCTTGTAAAACAAAAAGCCGAACAATTTTGTTAAAGGTTTTTCCCATCCATTCTCGATAAAAAGGCTGATGTACTTTAATTAATGATGAATCTATTGCACGGCTTCCAATTGCAATATCAGCACTATTTTCTAATCGTGAAATTAGCTTTTCAAATTCATAAATTGGTGTTGAAAGGTCAGCATCAGAAAAAAGAATATAATCACCACTTGCTTCTTGAATTCCTGCCTTAACAGCAGCTCCTTTCCCTGAATTTTTTGGTAATTGTAAAGTATGCACGAGTGGGTTATATTTTTGTGCAATTTCCACAGTTCTATCCACCGAACCATCATCGACTACAATGATTTCATAAGTTTTGTTTAATTTATCAAAGTAGTCGATGATGCTCTCAAGTGTTTTTGGCAATCGCTCTTCTTCGTTATATGCAGGAATTACTACTGATATTTCCATTTGCAAAATTTTATTTCTTTGAAGTATCTACTAGAGATTGACTTCCCAACATAAATTCCATCTGCCTTGCAAGTAATATTGAATCCTGATTATTAGAACTTTGCAATTGTTGAATTCTTTCTTGCAGAAACTTGTCTCGTGCTTCTTTCCCCGATTTTTTCTCAATTTCCGTTAGTTGATATTGAAGCATTTG
>DAOTPH010000257.1:0-2498 GCA_035451765.1 Bacteroidota bacterium
TTGGAAGTGTATGAAAAAACAGAATCAGCAAGATATGTAGATGTGATTTCCTCTCTAATTTTACCTGTATTTCCTGAATAACCATAAACATCACTATATATCCACACCAAAATATCGCCCGTCTTAATTTGAGTAAATGCATCCATAAAGGGTTTAAAAGAATATCCAAGTGGTTTTATACCATCATCAATTCCGACTAAATTTAATTGGAGTGGATCCTTATAATTCCCATCACAATCTAAATTTAGTATGTTCTCCCAATTATTTGAGTAAATTATACCATAAGATTTACTTAAAATAATTGAACGTGGTGAGCATTTAGATGAATTAATAGTTTTATTAATTGAATAATAACGTGCAGAATCCTTTGCATTAAAAATGCTTACGAGTGAGATGCTGTCGCATTTAATAGTATAGTTTATAGTATCTTTTTGAATGATATTTGAGATTAAAACTGAATCCCCGGGCTTTTGATTTGTGATTAAATAGAAATAATAATTATTGTTAAATAATGGAATGAAAGTTGTATCATTATTTATCAAAATTGAATCGGGAACAGGAAGTCCATTCCAATCAGCATACCATTTTCTGTCGAAAATGTCAATTAATGGTTTTAATGAATCGAAGCACTCATCTTTTTTAAAATCTAGGAAGACTTTGGAGTAAAGGAGGTTTGGATTATCGCTTGATTGCAGAAATTTAATATCGACATTGTAATCACCGTTAAAATAATAATATGTAATGTCTTTTTTATAGAGATCCCAATCAGCAAAAAGTTGTGTAAATGATATTAATAATAAGATTAATAAGTAAATTACTTTTTTCATTGTTAAACCTAATTTTAAATAATACAAAAATATTGATGAAAATAGATATTACATATTGTAAATTCTCTATTTTTTAACAAAAATTTCATTAATAAAATATTTTTTGTTGACTATATATTATATATTGTTATTTTTTCTTAATTTTGTAAACTCTATTGAAAGCAGAGTGTAAATTTATCTAATTAAAGGAGAATGAGTGCCAACAATTAGTCAATTAGTAAGGAAAGGTAGGCAAAAAGTAGAATATAAGAGCAAATCGCCTGCACTAAAAGGTTCGCCAATAAGGCGTGGAGTATGCACACGTGTATATACAACAACGCCAAAAAAACCAAATTCAGCATTGAGGAAGGTGGCTCGTGTTCGATTATCATCAGGAATTGAAGTGACAGCGTATATTCCTGGGGAAGGGCATAATTTGCAGGAGCATTCAATTGTGTTTGTGAGAGGAGGAAGAGTCAAAGATTTGCCAGGCGTTCGCTATCATATAATTCGAGGTTCAGCCGATACACAAGGCGTTGAAGGAAGGAAACAAGGTCGTTCAAAATATGGTGCAAAACGTAAGAAGGGCGCTGCACCTGCAAAAGGAAAGCAATAATATAATAAGGTTGAAATATGAGAAAGAAAAAAGCTGAAATAAGAAGAATACCACCTGATATAAGATATAATGATATGATGGTTGCTAAATTAATTAATTATATTATGTGGGATGGTAAAAAGTCAGTTGCAACAGATATTGTATATGAAGCATTCGATATTATAAAAGATAAATTGAAGGAAGAGCCATTGGATGTGTTTAATCGTGCAATTTCGAATATATCGCCGATAATTGAAGTGCGATCACGTCGGGTTGGCGGTGCAACTTATCAAGTACCTGTGGAAGTGAAAGAAAATCGCAGGATAGCACTTGCTTTACGGTGGCTTAAAACAGCAGCACGAGCAAGAAAAGATAAAAGTATGTCTCAGAGATTGGCAAATGAGATTATTTCTGCTTCAAAAGGTGAAGGTGCTGCATTTAAGAAAAAAGAAGATGTCCATAGAATGGCAGAAGCAAATAAAGCTTTTGCTCATTTCAGATGGTAATCATTTATCGTTCTTTGAAAATTATAGATTAATATCCAAACACTATGGCAAGGACAATCCCAATAGAGAAAATCCGGAACATTGGAATTATGGCTCATATTGATGCGGGCAAGACCACAACAACTGAGCGGATGCTTTTTTATTCAGGCTATCTCCATAAAATTGGTGAGGTTGATGAAGGCACTGCTTTTATGGATTATATGGAGCAGGAAAAAGAGCGTGGCATAACCATAATGTCTGCAGCTGTTACAACTTATTGGCAAGATCACCAAGTAAATATTATTGATACGCCAGGCCATGTGGATTTCACATCAGAAGTCCAACGCTCTTTACGTGTGCTTGATGGTGCAATTGCTGTGCTGTGTGCAGTTGGAGGAGTTGAACCTCAGACGGAACGGGTATGGCATCAAGCAAATGAATTTCGAGTGCCACGTATTGCTTATGTTAATAAAATGGACAGAATGGGGGCTGATTTCAATCACGTTATACAAATGATGATTGATAAACTCTATACAAATCCAATTCCGGTGCAAATTCCAATTGGGGCAGAGGATGATTTTGAGGGCATTATTGATTTGATTAAGATGAAAG
>DAOTPH010000258.1:0-2491 GCA_035451765.1 Bacteroidota bacterium
TGAATGATATTATCCCTGGTACTAATGTAGTATCCTCAGTATGTTTATAATTTCTTGGTACTGCTAATATTGTAAATGAATGAGGTGGTAATGTATAAGAATCCGAAACAGCCCAGATATATGTTTTAGGTACTACAAAATTAGGCTCTTCACAAGTATTTGCATCCAAGTAGCTTTTGCTTGCAAGTTGATAAACATTCAAAGAATCATATCGAGAAATTTTATCAATATTTAGCTTAACAATTGCAGAATCATTCGGATGCTTATTAATAATATACACAAATAGAGTATCTTTATTACCATTTGTGATTGCATCAACCCAAGGGTAATTATTGGCATTAAATAACCCATCAATTGGCCGTATTTGTATGAGTGGTGAACTTACATTTGTAGTAAATACATCTTGACCGAAGTGATTGGACATCATAGCCATTACGTGATATGAAGGGGTTCCGAAAATAACTCTTTGGTTTGTATATTTATTGTATCCACCCCGTATGAAGTTCATCTCATAAGTAATATTTGCCATAACTAAACTATTAGCGCATTTAATAAATGTAAATAATTGATCTGCAGTATAAATACCAATTCCTAATGATGCCCCTGGTTCAACACGATCAATGGGTGCCCATGGCCAGAATTCATAAATATAACCCCATTCAGTACTTCCCTGCTTCACTCGGGGAAAATAGTTGCCATTCTTTAACCATTGTTCAAATCTAAGTATAGCCCAATTTGTATGAGCTGCAACTGTTGAATTGCTTATATAGAATTCCTCATCTGTGGCTCGGTCTGTAGGTGTATTTATAATTAATGGATGATTTGTGACTATTTGGGTAATAGTACCAATTGTATCCATTGCCTTTTGGAAATTCTCTTCTGTACCCCATATATCTAATCCTGAAATAAAAGTAATTGTTGGATCTTTTTTAAACATTGCATCATGAACGGTCTTATAATCTGTAGCATATGAAGGATAGAAATAATATTCCTCATTTCCAATTTCAAAATATTTCACCTTGTATGGTTTAGGATGTCCATTTTGTGCACGTATCTTGCCCCATTTAGAATTCTCACCTCCATTACAATATTCAACGAAATTAGCAGGATCATCGACTGGTAACCCATGGTAACGCACAGAAAAATATGGCTCTATTTTTAAATCTTCGCATAATCGCATAAATTCATCATAACCGAAATCCATTCTATGATATCTATCGCCACCTATTAGTGCTTTCCTTTTGTCTATATCTCCAATTACATTGTACCAAATTTGTTCAAGCGAATTTGTAAAACCACCTCCTGGATATCTTATCACACCTGGTTTCCAATTCTTTAGCAAGTCATATTGCTCTTTTCTCACTCCATTGATATTATCAGAAGGCATACAGGATGCTTCATCTAATTCTACCCATCCATCCCCAAGAATAGCAATCATTAAAAGTACGCGGTTATATCCCTTTGTTGGGGATATTTTTATACTTGATTTTTTCCAATTTATACTATCTGGTTTTCCAAGTGCATAAAACCTTAATACTCTTGTCATTGTGGTATCATAGATAAATAAATAGAGACCATCATAACTTGTATTCTTATTTAAATTCCCGCGAAAATAAATGTAAAAATCCATACCTACTGTGTCATTTTGAAATATTGTCTGATATACTCCCGCTCTTGAACCTGCAGCTGTGTTTTTTGCACTTATATATTGAGAACATAATCCCTGAGGGTTATATCCTTCAAATCTTAATTCAAATTTAAATTCTCCTGCTCCTTCTTTATGTGTTTTCCAATATTGAGAAGTCTCTAAATTGTCCCATACACAGACATCAAATCCCCTGTCCATTAAATCTTCTGCCCAAATTCCCGTAGGGGAATCGACAACGTTGGTAACAAATTCTACAAATCCTCCAAATAGCAAATTTGAAATTTTATATGGCATTATTTCTTCAGTTTTTACATCAACCGAAGCATTAAAAGTGCCGCTGTATGCAGGATAAAATTCAAAAATGAATAAAATTAAAAAAATAAAATACTTCTTCATTATAATTACTTCTTGATTTTTTTTATAATATTTGTAGTTGATTTTCCTTCTAAAAATGGAATTATTACGACCTTTCCATTCTTTTGTTTCATAAAATCTGCGCCAACTATTTCATCAGGATTATAATCTCCACCTTTAACTAAAATATCAGGCGATATTTCTTGAATTAGCGATAGGGGAGTATCTTCATCAAAAAGCACAACAAAATCAACAGGTTTAAGGCAATCTAATACGATTGCTCTATCCAACTCTGAATTGATTGGTCTATTTTTACCTTTTAATCTTTTTATTGAAGCATCCGTATTGAGACCTACAATTAAGTAATCACCCAATTTCTTTGCTTCCGATAAATAATAAATATGTCCTGAATGAATTATATCGAAGCATCCATTCGTAAATACTATGGTTTTATTCTGTTCCTTAAAATCAGAAACGACTTTTGCAATA
>DAOTPH010000259.1:0-2451 GCA_035451765.1 Bacteroidota bacterium
TTTGGAAAATCTTAGTATTTCGTTTAATAAGAATTTTATGAATTCAAATATAAAATCAAATCTTGACCCATTAAGTAATCCGATGCTGAATAATTTCTCGTTAAATATTGCTTATAATATTAATCCGATGAACTCTTTATCAATTGAATATGGACAAGAGAATTTCACACAAAAGTTTTCAGGAAAAATTGATGGAAATGATGCTAAGATAATTCAGGTCTATACTGCTCAATATGCAGGAATTGGTTACTATCATTATTTTGCACATATCCCATCTATTTACAAAGCTAATCCCTATACAAAAATATTTGCAGGAGCAACTCAAGTTGGAGGGCTTGGGAAAGTTGAGGCAGGTTTGAATTATAGTCTGAATGAAAAGATGGCGATACGTGGAGGATTTGAAACATCATTATTACTTTATAAATTCCAAAGCCAAATGTTTAATTCGTGGAACTATGGATTTACAACAGGATTATCAATTAGTTTTAGATAAAAATGAAGAATTGCAAGTATATATTATTTGTATTTCTATTAGTGGGATTGGCTTCGTGCGAATCTCCACTTAATGTACCAGCGAGTAGAAATGTAGAAATAATTAAGGATCCGTTCCTTAATCCTCCAATAAGTGCAAATCCTTCTTATATCGATCTCGGATTTGTACATCCCGATTCGCAAGCATTTTTTTCTATCAGTGTAGAAAATAATCTTGATAAGGTATATATAATTTGGGATTATAATTTATATTTCAATAAGAATGGATTTACAATAATTGATAAAGTGGTGCCCACCATTTTGGAGCCTAAAGGGAGCGAAAATTCCAAAGCTCAGATAAATATTTCATTTAATGCAAAAAATGCTGGTTATTATTTGGATACGCTTCTTTTTGCAGATTTACTTTATCCATTTTGTTTGATGGAAGCTAAAGTGCCGAATTTCTATTTTGATAATGTGGCATTTGAAGGAAATAATCCAAGCATACAGAGTATATTAATTCATAACACAAGCGAATCAAATATTACTATCACAAATGCATATTTTCCAAATGGAACTAAAAGTTTTTCAATTCTTAATTCATTTCCAATTCAAGTCAATCGCAATTCTACATATAATTTGCAAATATCCTATACACCAATGGCTGATGAGAGTGAGGAAAATATAGTTATATTTCGATTAAATGGAGCAAGTGATATAAAGCTTGTGGATAGTATTTGTAAGATAACTATTATAAAATAGCTAGAACTCAAAAATATTTGTCATTTCGAACGAAGTGGGGAACCCATTCCGTCAAAAGATAGAATTTTAACTATCTGAGATAACTAACAAGGATATTTATTCTTTTTAACAATTCGTTTTGTATATTTTCGTATTTTAGAATATTAAAATTGCGCTCTTTATAATGTATGTCCAAGAAGTATTAAAAATGATTGAGGGGGGTGAGGGAACCTCAATTGAATTCAAGCGAAAACTAAAAACTCCCGAAAAAATAGCAAAGGAAATTTGCGCATTTGCAAATACAAAAGGCGGGTACATATTTGTAGGAGTTGATGATGATAAATCGATTGTAGGTATAAAAAGTGAAAAGAGCGAAGCTGATATTGTAGAAAGAGCGTGCAAATTTTCAGTTGAACCCGAGATAAAACCGGAAATTGAAATAATTGAGATACAGGGAAAAGATGTAATGGTTGTTGCAATCAAGGAAGGAAACCGTAAGCCATATCAAGCTATATTAATAGATGAAACAGATGGGAAAGAATATCGACAAGTATTTATACGTGTTGGGGAAAATTCAATGCCCGCAAGTAGTGAAATGAAACGATTACTGAAATCTCAAACGGATGGTAAACCCTTACGTTTAGGGATTGGGGATAAGGAACAGCGATTATTTCAATATTTAGAGGCTAATGAAAGAATATCAGTGCAGGAATATGCCGAATTGGTAAATATTTCGAGACGACGGGCGGGAAGGTTGCTAATTCGATTAGTTAGGGCAGGAGTGATACAAATGACAACAGATACTCATCATGATTATTATTCGTTAGTAAGATAAATATTTGTGAAAAAATTCATAATTTTGTAAGTTATATAAATAAAAAAAAGGAAATTTAGATGGCACATCATAAGTCAGCGAAAAAGAGAATTCGCCAATCTCAGAAAGCGAGAATCTACAATAGAAAAAATAAAAGAATTATGAAAATGGCAATCCGTTCAGTGCGTGAATCAAAAAATTATGAGGAGGCACAAGAAAATATGCGTAAAGCAATGAGCATTATTGATAAGACAGCAAGACGAGGCATAATTCATAAAAATAATGCTTCAAATAAAAAATCCAAGCTTGCACACTACGTTAAGAAATTGTCTCCAAGCCTGAATTAATAAAAAGAAATATATCTTTTCGATGCACCCGTGGCTCAATTGGATAGAGTACTTGACTACGGATCAAGTGGTTGGGGG
>DAOTPH010000260.1:0-2447 GCA_035451765.1 Bacteroidota bacterium
AAGGAAAAATGGGAAAAATGGAAATCCTGGTAAAAATGCTATCAATAATAAGACAGCCGCAACTATAAATAATGGCTTGGGTTTTGCACCGAACTGCTTACCAAGTTCCATATCCAACTGATTTGCTGATGCTGAGCGGGTGACAACTAAACCCGCGGAAACTGAAATTAACAAAGCGGGAATTTGCGAAACTAGTCCATCGCCAATTGTCAATATTGTATATGTAGATAAAGCTTGGGCAAATCCCATTCCCATTTGTACCATTCCAATTACAAATCCAGCCAAAATATTTGCTACCGAAATAATAATTCCTGCAATTGCATCGCCACGAATAAATTTCGATGCTCCATCCATAGAACCAAAGAAATCGGCTTCTTTGCTTAAATTTTCACGCTTTTTCTTTGCTGATTCTTCGTCGATATACCCTGCATTCAATTCCGCATCGATACTCATTTGCTTGCCAGGTAGAGCATCAAGTGTGAATCTTGCTGTGACCTCAGCAATTCGCGACGAACCTTTTATAATTACAACAAAGTTAATAATAACAAGAATTATAAAGATGATTACACCAACAACATAATTACCCTGTATTACAAATGTTCCAAATGCTTGAATAATATGCCCCGCATAAGCTTTACCAAGAATTAACCGAGTTGAAGCAACATTTAAACCCAAGCGAAATAATGTTGTCAATAGCAAAATCGTTGGGAAACTCGAAAATTCCAATGGTGTTCGCAAATAAAGCGATATTAATAAAATTAGAACTGAAATTGAAATATTGACAGCTAGAAGAACATCCAACATAAATGGTGGCAAAGGAATAAGCAATAACGCCATTATTACAAGTACACCCGCTGCAAGTATTAGGTCAGGATTTCTTGTAAATAATCCCAAAACACGATTTTGCGTTATAGTCTGGTTTATGTTCGGCTCGAGTGCTAATTGTTTATTATTCGCCATAGTAATAATTATCTACATTATATTTTCCTTATATTTTTATCAACCAACTTTATAACTTATTTAATTATAAAGTGGAAAAGAAATTTAAGGAATTATTACAATTATTTGATAATAATATTGACAAAAAGATTGCCAAAATCGATAAAAATTAAGATGATATTCAAATTTATAATTAAATATAATTAATAAATGACATAGATGTGATTTTTAAAAGTATGGAAATTGCGGGGCTTTTTTGCGGAGAGGGCGAGATTCGAACTCGCGGTGAAGCTTTACACCCCACGACGGTTTAGCAAACCGTTGCCTTCAGCCGCTCGGCCACCTCTCCAGGCAATATGTAATATTTTCTTTTACAAAATTAAATAATTTCTTGCAAATAATATTCTATTCATATTTTCTTTGCCGTCAATGTTGTTGTTGCCTGCGCTGTTGGTGTCACAAGGATTTCTTGTATACAAACATGAGCAGGGCGGGTCACAGCAAATAAAGCTATATCGGCAATGTCCTCTCCTCTTAGTGGTTTAAATCCTTTATATACATTCTCGGCTTTTTCTTCATCGCCGTGAAATCTAACAATTGAAAATTCTGTTTCAACCATTCCAGGATTTATATTTGTAACGCGAACACCAGTTCCATTCAAATCAATTACCATTGATTTAGAAATCATTTCAACAAATGCTTTGGTGCCGCAATAGACATTACCACCTGGATAAGGTTCAAGCGCAGCGATGCTACCAATATTGATTATATGGCCACTCTTGTTTGTTACCATTTTAGGAATTATAATACGAGAAACATAAAGCAAACCTTTAATATTTGTGTCAATCATCTCATTCCAATCTTCAATTGAACCCTCTTGTATTTTTTCCATTCCGCGAGCTTTGCCCGCATTGTTTATTAAAATATCAATATTTTGCCATTCCTCAGGCAGCTTTGTAAGTATATCCTGAACTTCATTAAATTCAGTTATATCGCACTCATAAACCAATACAGGTACTTTATATTCATTTCGAATTTTTCGGGAAACCCCTTCTAATTTTTCAAATCTTCGAGCAAGTAATATCAACCTGCATCCTGCTTCAGCAAATTTATATGCACACGCTTCACCAATACCCGCTGAAGCACCTGTAATTAATGCAATTTTGTTTTCAATGTTCATTATTTTTTCTCGATTTTATATTTATTTGTTTTTTTCAAAAGATTGACAATTCCATTTTCTCCGATTGTATGCCCCGCACCAACTACAACGAAATATGTTTTATTTGTTGTAAGATATTCTTCAATTTTTTTTGTCATTTTAACATTCCTTTCATCAATTAACTGCATCATTAGTTCCTGCATTTTTGGGAAATTTTCATCAACATCGATAAAATACTTCATCAACGCTTTTTCATCACCTTTTTCCCATGCTTCCATTAAATTGTGCGTTTCAATACTAACGTCCTTATCTGTATTTTGCCGTTCCATTTCTATAATATCATCAGCAT
>DAOTPH010000261.1:0-2427 GCA_035451765.1 Bacteroidota bacterium
CGATGAACTTTTTAATCATATTTTTTATCGAATGTATAAATTCGATACAAATGATGAAGAAAAAATAGATACAAAGAAGATATTAAAACCTGAAGAAATTCAAGAAATTGAGGCTGATATTCCAATACATTGGAGCACAAGCGAGATAGAATTTGGCAAGGATTTAATTGCAAAAACATTAGAAAATCAGAAGCAATTTGATGAGCTTATTGAAAAATTCAGCAAGAATTGGGAATTTGATAGAATTGCATTAATTGATAAAATTATTATGCGAATGACTATTGCACAATTTCTATATTTCCCGCTAATTCCTATAAAAGTTGCAATTAATGAGGCAATCGAACTTGCAAAATTATATTCAACAAATAGTAGTTCTACATTTATCAATGGAATACTCGACGCAGTAAAAAGCGAATTGCTTGAAAAAAATATGATTAAAAAAGAAGGCAAAGGTTTAATTGAAAATAATCCACGCAAGAATAAATCAAAAGAATTAAATTAAAGGAATTATCTAATTGTTCTATATTTATTAACATAATAAGAGATATAGTATTACAATACCTCATATATTTTATGACTCATTTTATTATAATATTAAAAGCTTATGATTATTCAAGCAAATCGCATATCGAAAAGTTATTCAGTATCCAATAAAGGGAATAAATCCAATACAATACTCCGTACTGAAGTTTTGAAAGGACTTGATTTGACACTTGATAGGGGTGGATTTATTGCAATTCTTGGTGCATCAGGGTCGGGGAAAAGCACATTGCTTCATATTCTTGGAGGGCTTGATAAACCTGATGATGGCAATGTTATGATTGAAAATAATGGGCAAGTTATTGATTTATATTCACAAAACGAAAACGAGCTTGCACATTTGCGTAATACATTTTTCGGATTTGTATTTCAATTTCATCATCTTTTACCAGAATTCACAGCACTGGAAAATGTGATGATGCCTGTATTAATTAAAAACTCCAAAAGCAAGGAAGCAAAAGAAATTGCAGAAAAATTGCTTGAGGAAGTTGGATTGAGGGATAAGCTTGATAGTTTGCCTGCAAATCTATCGGGTGGTGAGCAGCAACGGGTTGCAATTGCGCGAGCATTGGCTAATAATCCAAATATTTTGTTAGCAGACGAACCAACAGGCAATTTGGATGCTGAAAATGCTAATAAATTTATGGAATTACTAAATAAATTACATTCTGATTATTCCCTTACATTGATTATTGCAACTCATAGTGACGAGATTGCATCTCGTGCTCAAATAAGGTATAAGCTCTATGATGGCAAGCTTTGGGAAATATAAATCAGTGTTGCAGATGGCTAAAGCCATCTGTTGCAAATGAATAATGGATTCTTTCTCCACTATCTGTCAATATCGTTATAAATAATAGATCATTATTTAAATTAGGCAATTTAATATTTAACCAATTTGTTGCGAGATTTTCTCTTATGGCAATTGCCCGACCTAAAATGTCAAATATTTGGACACTTTTGATTTGGGTATTATTTGAATATATTTCAAGAGAATTTGAATTTGAAATAATATTAAAAGTATTATTCTCATTATTTGAAATACTAGCAAGTTGTTGATTTGTATAAAAATATAGTGGGAATATGTCACCTGATGCATCAATTGCTTCGCCACTGATATTATTTATAATGTCATAATTTGATAATAAATTATTATCGACGATTAATTGTAGTATTTGCCCAGAATTAATTAAATTATTACTTCTATCATTTGAAGCAATAAAAATATATAAAATATTACCCACTAATTTTTTGTATGCAATTTCATTATTTTCATTGAAAATACTGTTTATATTGATTGATTCAAAATTCTCAATATAATCTTGATTTAATTCTATAGAAATATATGCAGAAATGAAATTCCGATTTGTTTGAAAATAAACAGGATAAGAATTATTATCAGATAATAATTTATCTGATATTTTACTTATGGCATTATATTCTTTGATGACGGGTTGAGATTTCCCGATTTGAGTTGTATTTTTTCCAAGATTATAACTTACCACCAGCATATCTTTCATTGTTATCTCACCATTTCCATCGCAATCAGAATAAGTGGCATCAGATATATCCCAAACAAGGGTTTTCTGAGGCACCCAGAATATACTTGGATAAAGTCGCTTAAAAGTGCGGGAATGCTGCGATTGAGAACCCAATCCAAGATATAACATAACATTTGAATAATCTAAGTGATCGACCACACCATCATTATTTGCATCCCCGGGAAACACATCAATATAACTATGTATTTTAAAGATTGTAGGGTTATGAGAGAGTGGAAGTAATTGAGATTGAGAATCAATTAGAGCTGATGCAGTTGGTTTTTGGAAAGTAAATGTGACACTATCCATATTTATGGCACTTTGCAATGCAACAAATTTTAGAGAA
>DAOTPH010000262.1:0-2389 GCA_035451765.1 Bacteroidota bacterium
TGTAATTTGCCTTTCTAAGGCTTCAGCTCGCAGAAGATAGGGGTTCATTGGCTGGATATCTTTAAGGAAATCAGTGAAATTTAGGTAATCAATGAATCCTAATTCATTAAGTTTTTTGAATAATAATTTTTTTCTATATGCTTTTCGATATAACAACTTTCGATGCTGACGGTATTCTCTTCTTTCTTCGTTTGCACTTGTTCCGCTTTCTTTCCCCGAAGAATCGCTATCGGAAAAGATGCGGACCCCACTATCAATATAATTTAAAATATCACTGTCATATAGTGCCCAGCCTAAGCTATTGGCACCAATATCGAGTCCAAGAATTAATGACATGAAGTCTCCAATTTTCAAAAAGCAAATTATGAAAAATTTTTTTATAAAAATTATTATTATTTAAATATTTTTTCTTATTTTTGAATATTAACATTTAGCCTTTTCACAATAAGGCTATATGCCTTGAGATCCTGAGATCTTAGCTCTCCGTACCAGCAATGGATAGGAGAGCATTTTTTTTGCAATACCATCTTTGCAGGTGGCTAAAGCTCCCTGTTGCTCATCAGGTTCTCCCGCAACAGAGGAGCTTTAGCCCTATGCAGAAGCAAAGTTGCTTTTGCCGCAAAATTGTCAGGCTCAAAATATTTAACCCCTACATTATTCCGCGCACCCTAACTCTACCAATCCCCAGCCCCTTGCACCCCACACCTTCAGTGTAGCTTCATATCCATATAATATAACATATTATTTCCTTATTTTTGTCTTTTATTATTATGATAATTATGAAATATCAAAATAAAATTGCTGGAAGCATTCGCGAATCGATTGAAACGAAACAGAGTGTGCTTGATACGCTTGCTGATAGGATTGAACAAGTTGCGTTAATGTTAACTGATGCAATTAAAAATGGTGGAAAGATTATGTTTTGCGGAAATGGGGGAAGCGCCGCCGATAGCCAACACCTTGCTGCTGAACTGGTTGTGCGGTTGCGAAGCTCATTTTCACGTCCTGCGATTCCCGCAATTGCCCTCACAGTTGATACTTCAATTTTAACGGCAGGAGGCAATGATTTTGGTTTTGATTATGTCTTTTCACGTCAAATTGAAGCGCTTGGAAATAAAGGAGATATACTTATTGCACTTTCTACAAGTGGCAATTCTGAAAATATTTTGCAGGCTATACGTTCAGCCAAACAACAAAATATCAAAGTCATTGGTTTGCTTGGTGGTGATGGCGGCAAAATAAAGGACTTATGCGATGATGTTATAATTGTTCCAAGCAAAACAACTGCTCGCATTCAGGAATCGCATATAATGATTGGGCATTTATTATGCGAAATTATCGAAGAGGAATTATATAAGCGCTGATTATTAAAGGAATTGCTCTTGCCATAACGAAAGCGATAGCAATGAGTATATTTCTTTTGAAAAATTCGCTTTACCACTGCGGTGGGTTTGCATTATTTTATTGATAAATTCTTTATTAAAAATTCCTTCCCGAACTAAGTAAGATTTTTCGATTTTATCTTTTGCATAATCATACCACTCATTACGCAGCCACTCCGACATTGGTGCTGAAAAACCTTGTTTTTTACGATAAATTATTTCATCAGGAATAATGCCTTTGGATGCTTTTTTTAGCAAATACTTCGTTGTACGCTTATCGGGAATCTTTTTTTGCAAATTCAATGCAAATGTCATTTCTACTAATCTATGATCCAAAAATGGAACACGCGCTTCAATGCTATTTGCCATTCCCATCTTATCCACACGGTCGAGCAACATTTCAGGTAATCGCTGAGTAAGCTCAAGAAATATAGAACGTTGCGAGTAATCAGCATTGCTATTGAATTGCAACGCAAGATTGTGTAAGGATTTTGCATAAGCGTGAGTATTTTCCATTCTATAATGCTTTTTATTGTTAAGCAATTTCAATATCTCCTGATTTGTAAGCATTGGGATGCCACTCCAATATTGTTCCCAGGAATGCCCAGCCCTATCGAGATAATCGAGCGCGAGATATTGATTATTTGCTATAAATAATGGTTTTGCGATATTAAAATTAAATTTACGCACTAATTTTGGCAAAAAATTATATACCTTCCAATATGTTTCGTGAAATTTAAAATCGCGCAACATCCAATTATATCCAATAAATTGCTCATCGCTGCCCTCACCCATCAGCACCATAATAGTGCCTTCCTTCCGAGTGTGATTGCTCAGAAAATATATTGGAATTGAGACAGGATCGGCGTTTGGCTCGTCCAAGTGCCAAGCAATTTCATCAAGCATTGGCAATGCCATTTCATTATCAATAATAATCTCGTGATGATTTGTTTTGAATATTTTTGAAACTAAATCGGCATATTCAAGTTCATTATATTTGACTAAGT
>DAOTPH010000263.1:0-2356 GCA_035451765.1 Bacteroidota bacterium
CCTGGCAAGTGGGTTGAGCTTATGAAAAATTCAATTAAATCAATTACCCCTCAATTTTCAACACACAGGATGTTGAAAGAATATGCTCAGAAATATTATATAAATGCTTATAAAATGAATAAAATTTTTCAAGAAGATAATGCCCGAAAAGCAATAGATTATTTCAAATGGCAAGAAAAAGTCAAGAGTGAATGGGGAAATATTAAAATTACCAATATTCAATTATTTAACGACCATCAAGCATGGATTGGTAAACCAATTGAGATTTCCTGCGATGTTGAATTAGGTGAATTGTCACCCGAAGATGTATATGTACAAGTATTTTTTGGTGCGATTGATCCATACTCAGAGGAAATAATAGGGGTTAATTTCAAAAATTTAAATTTGATTAAAAAAATTGACAATAAATATAGATATGAAGGTTCATATTCCTGTCAGGAAACAGGGCAGCAAGGATTTACAATACGTGTTATTCCAAATCATAAATTAATGACAAAAGCGACTGATTTATATCTTTGCAAATGGGCATAGAATTCAAAAAATCCTGTATTTGTTTATAATATATATATTAGATACAGGATTTCTTATATAAATTGCGTAAATATTTATTTTTTTAACTTATGCAATTTTTAAGCTATCTTTACACAAAGAAATCATTTTTGCAACTTCATATCCAATCGAAACCTCTCGATTATCAACTTGAATCCGGAAAGGTCCAAAATATGGGGATTTTTCGAGTAAGACTATTTCTTTATCTGGTATTAAACCTAATTCCTCAATATAGTTTAAAAGTTCGCTATTTTCATTTTTAATACTAGAAATTTTTCCATAAGCAATTGGTTCGATTTCTGCAAGTGGAACTTCTTCACGAACTGGTACTTCCCCATCTTTTCGTGGAATTGGATGGCCACAAGGATCATATTCAGGGTCGCCAAGAATATCAGTAACTTTTTCGATAAAATCCTCGCTCACATAATGTTCCAATTTGCAAGCTTCATCATGTACTTTAGCAAGTTTATAACCTAATGATTCCCGTAAATATGATTCAAGCAAGCGATGATGACGAATAACTTCGAGAGCAATTCGCTTTCCATCAGGAGTGAGAGTTACTCCTTTATATGAATTATAATTAACTAATCGCATCGCGGCAAGTCGCTTCAGCATCCCCGTCACAGATGCACTCGATATATTTAGTTCTCGTGCAATTTCAGATGTATTTCCTTCTCCATACAACTCTTCTAATTTATTTATTGTTTTCAGATAGTTCTGAATCGATTCACTAAGCACAACTTCATTCTCTTCCATATAATCACCTAAATTTTAAAAAATTAAAAAAACAAATTATGTTAATCTAATAAAAATACTAAATTATGAAAAATTTTTATTTAAATATAAATTAAATTTAATAATATTTTGAATATAAAACTTGAAATAGTTGCAATAAATAGACTAAATATAGCACTTGAAATTGCAATTTTCCATTTAAACTCTTTCCATAGTACAATAAAAGTCGAAAGGCAAGGAAAATAGAGACATACGAATATAATAAATACAATAACTTGCGAAAGAGTCATTGGAAGATTGCTCAATGTGCTTACTCCAAGTGCTTGATAAGTCATAACAAGTACTAATTCCTTCCTTAAAAACCCAAATACAAGAGTAGAACCAAGCTTTTCAGGTAAGTCAAGCAATCCCGAGACAATTGGTGAAAACATTATGTCAAAAATTGAGGAAATATTGAAATATTGGACCCAACCTAATACAATTCCCCCAAGTATCAAAAAAATCAAAGCATCACCAAGAAAATCTTTGATTTTTAACCAAGTTTTTATAAATGAATTTTTGAAAGATGGGAATTTTAATGGAACGATTTCCATAATTAAGCCCGATGAACTAGGCATTATACGAGAAAGAATTTTACTTATAATACCAATTAAGAGCATAATATATAGGAGTATTATCACTGCCCAAAATGGACCTGTTAAAGCTGCTGCTAATGCAAAAATGACAGTCAATCGTGCTGAACATGGTATAAAAGGAATTAAAATTGCAGTCATAATTCTATCGCGTGGATTTTCAAGCATTCGTGTAGCATAGAGTGCGGGGACTGAACAACCCATTCCAAGCATAAATGGAAGTATGGATTTGCCATGAAGACCAATTTTATGCATCAATCCATCAATCAAAAGAACAACACGGGACATATACCCTGTTTCTTCTAATAAAGAAGTGAGCAAAACTAAAGGCAAAAAGTAAGGTAACACAATTCCTAATGCTCCTAATATTCCTTGATATGCTCCATTGATTGAAGCCCAAAGAAAAGGAGAAGATTTTTCTAATGGGGCAAATGATCTCC
>DAOTPH010000264.1:0-2350 GCA_035451765.1 Bacteroidota bacterium
AATATCGGTTGCCATTTGCGACCAATTAGTTGGCACCTCAACCTCTGCTGATTCAAAGGCAATTGAGCCATCAGTATTACGTAATTGCGTTTTTCTCTTTGTATATGAAAATAAATCGTACGGATTCTGACCTGATTTTGTATATATTCGGGATATTTTCATTATTAACCTTAAAAAATTTTTAAAATAGAATTTTAATTATTTAAAAATTAATATTTATTAAAAAATAAAATTAGAAAAAAAATTTAAAAAAAGTCTAAAATTTTTATTCACAATTTGAAATTAAGACGGAAAAAAGATTGTTTTGCTTTATTAATAATTAAGTATATGTTTTATATGCAGTTAATAATTTATGGTAATTTCTTTATGCGGTTTATAAAGAATTTGACATTTATAAGATGCTTTAAAGCGATACTTAATTTATGTAGGTTATTTACCTTGATTTTCTTTTGATAAACATTATATTCCTTCAATTCAATTTTTTCAAGTAATCTATAATAAATCTCATCCATAATTCCCGCAGCAAGCAATGTCTTGCGCTCCTCTGGTCTGAGGTATGAACGTGCTTTGAAATAGTATTCCCGTGCGCGTTGCGTTTCAAACCGCATTAATTCAATGAAATTATCATTATATACTTCGTTAATAAGATTCTCTTCGCTATAATCAAATCTTTCTAAATCCTCCTGTGGTATATAAATATAACCGCGATTTTTATCAGATTTTATATCACGCAAAATATTAGTCAATTGCAATCCATATCCCAAATTTATAGCATATTGCTTTGTTGTTTCGTATTTATATCCAAATATTTCAATCGTTATAAGTCCCACAATGCTTGCAACCTCAAATAAATAATTTTTCAAATCATCAAATGTTTCATATCTGTTTTGCGTTAAATCAAGGCGGAATCCATTAATTAATGTTGAAAAATATTGAAAGGGTAAATCAAATCGGCGAATTACATAACGTAAGGGGGCAAGTAGGGGGCTAATATGCTTGTCTTCATCATAAATATTACAGATTGTTTCTTCCCATCGAGATAGGCGGTCGAGTTTTTTCTGCTTTGCTTCTGTTTCGGCTGGCTCAGGCTTATCTACAATATTATCGAGATAACTCAATAGGTTATAAATTGATGTAATTGCCTTGCGCTTCTCTTTTGGCAATACTTTGAATGACATATCGAAATTTGAACCCTCGATTTTTTCGATAGGTTCATTTTCGTATAATGCTAAATGAGTAGGTGTTAAAATTTCCATAATATACTTTTTATAAATATTACAAAATAATCGCGCCACCTAAGCCTTGGCCTGTTGAATAGCAATATGTAATTCATCATCTTTTCTTTTGCAAGCATCCTCTCTGCTGATTTTACGATTAATCTTATTTCAAATTGTAATCTTTTATTTTTTAACAAATTTACTAAATTATTTCCTTCGGAAAGCATTGCCTCAGTATCTTGCAATAAATTATCAATCAGTATCCCAATGGGTAGTGTACCATAAGCATCTTGCTTTTGATTTATTTGTGTGGCAAAAGCATCTTGCTTTTGATTTTCTTCATCAAATATCCCTAATTCATTATGTTCTACTTCATTAATATATTTATTAATAAATTCTTTTGGTATATAGCATCTGCTATTTTGCAAATCAATTGATAAATCTTGCCAGAAATTAATCAATTGCAATGCTGTTGTGATTTTATCCGAATAATATGCTGTTTCCTGATTATATTCATTAAATAATCGCAATATTAGCTCTCCCACAGGATTTGCAGAATGCTCGCAATAGTAAATCAAATCCTGCAAAGTTTCAGGCTGATTAAAGTTTACATCCATTTTAAATGCTTTAAGCAATTTCAAAAATGGTTCAGCGGGCAATTGCATTTCATTGATTGTGTCGCGTAATGCGAATAAAATTGGATATTGTTCAATTTGCCCATCATTAATATTTTCTATTAAATAGCCTAAATTATCAAGAATTGATATACGCTCAGCTCCATCAAGATTTGATTTTTCATCAGCAATATCATCAGCATAGCGAGCAAAAGCATAAATTGAAAAAAAATACTTCCTAATTTTTTTTGGTATTATAAATGACGCAACAGGGAAATTCTCATAATGTTTTTGCGAAATCCTCTGGCATATTTTATAAGCATTATCAAGCGATGTATCAGAATTAAATTTTGGAAAATCACTCCATACAAAAGGCGACTGGAATTGGTATTGATTAACAGAATTATTATTCAATTTTTATAATACTTGATAATTGCTTTTTATTAATACGAATATAAAATATAAATGATGTAAAGATAAGGGAAGAGTGCCAAAAGCATCCTTGCTTTTACTTTTAAC
>DAOTPH010000265.1:0-2291 GCA_035451765.1 Bacteroidota bacterium
CCCTTTTTTGCAAAACTATTGATTGAATAAAATCCTAATCCACTTATTGTATCTCTTATAGCTACTACACTACCATCAGTTTTTGAATATATTAATAAATTTGGATAATTATATCGCGAGCTCACTCCTTCTGCAAAAGTTCCTATAAAAAGTTTATCTTTATATTCAATTACTGTAGTGTATCTAAAATGTGGTTGTTCCCATTTAAAAGCTTTTTCCCATTTATTCTTATTAATATTATATTTATAAATATGCCCTAATAAAATTAAGTACATCTCACTTTCACATTTGCAAAATCTAATAAAACCACCAAAATCTTCTGTTGCAATCCCTTCATTATGTTGTAGCCAAGAGATCCCATCATCTGTGCTAATATAAAGCCCATAATTTTGATCAAGTAGCCCTTTTGAAGTATAAAGAAATAGCATATTATTATATTTTATTACTGAATATACACCAGCAAATACTTGATTATTCTGATGATCTAGCTTTATCCAATTTTTCCCTAAATCTGTAGTTTTAAAAATAGAATTATAAATTGTTATATATATATCATTTCCCTCTACATCTACGCTATTTATAGTCTTATTTCTTCCGGGTCCCTTCAGCAATTCCCACTGGGAATAAGATGTAGTTAGAATAACAAAAAATGCTATTAAATAAATGATTCTTTTCATAATATTTTCTCCTTTTTTTAATTTTTTTACTTTTTAAAATTATTTTTTCATAATACACCTTTTCATAATACACCTTTTAATATACACCTTACCATATTTTTTACATTTCCCCTCGGAAGCTCACGCTCTCAAACTAAGGCTACAAATCACTTTGGCACCGCGTTTTGTAGCCATTATAGAATAAATTTAATTTCGCAGTTATTGATGTATAGTTTTTCTAATTTGTAATAATAGTGAATAGATGGTGTAATATCTCTTGCCTGCGCAATACTTTCCGCAATATTTTTAATGATTCTAATCACTTTCGTAGAATCGCGCATTTTTATTATGACTAAATTAATAAAAAAAGGAATATAATATAAAAATATATTTACTTTTAGTTTCACTCTTGCTATTTTCTTATTTTAATTCAGTTATTTTAAAATTACTTAATTTTGAAAATTGATTAATTGCAAAGAATGATTATTAAGTGGGAAACAATCGAAAAAAAAGAAATTGCTGATTATAAAATTTTTAAGGCTATCAAGGTTCGACGTCTCAATTCTGAGCAAAATAAAGAAGCGGAATTTGTGATTTTGAACTCACCAAATTGGGTAAATATTATACCTATAACAAAGAATAATGAAATTCTATTGATTGAACAATATCGGCAAGGTACTGATAGTATTACTCTTGAGGTTCCTGGTGGATTGATTGAGAATGGCGAGCAACCTATCGATGCCGCAAAACGTGAATGCATTGAAGAAACAGGGTATGCGAGCAGTGAGGATTTAATTTTAACAGGTATTTCATATCCAAATCCCGCATTTTTGACAAATCAATGCTTTAGTTATGCTTGGATGGATGTAGAAAATAAATATCAGCAACATTTCGATATTGATGAGGATATACGAGTGATTCCAACGCCAATTCCTGAAGTTAAAAAATTAATTATGGATGGGCGGATTAATCATTCTGTGATTTTGACTGCATTTTTTTACTTTTTTTTAAAATTTGGATATTAGATTATGGGAAAAATTATTGCGATTGCAAATCAGAAAGGTGGTGTGGGGAAAACAACTACGGCAATAAATTTATCGGCTTCTCTTGGGGTGCTTGAACTTCCCGTTTTGCTCGTGGATAATGACCCGCAAGCAAATTCATCATCAGGGCTGGGGATTGACCCAATGTCGATAAATAACACAATTTATGATTTATTGCTTGGCGAGGAAGCAGTTGAAAATGTAATAATTTCAACAAAATTTCCAAATCTGTCTATTATCCCTTCGTCAATCAATCTTGTTGGCGCAGAAATTGAACTCGTTAATCAATCCGATAGAGAAATAAGGCTAAAAAAAGTATTGGATGCTGTAAAGGATCAATATTCCTTTATAATTATTGATTTGCCACCATCGCTTGGATTGCTTACTGTGAATGGACTTGTGGCAGCAGATTCAGTAATGATTCCCGTTCAATGCGAATATTATGCGCTCGAAGGACTTGGGCAATTGCTTAATACAATTTCGCTTGTGCAATATAATTTTAATCAGAAACTTGAAATAGAGGGTGTTCTGCTCACTATGTATGATTCAAGGTTGCGTATATCTAATTCTGTACTTGCAGATGTCAAAAAGC
>DAOTPH010000266.1:0-2278 GCA_035451765.1 Bacteroidota bacterium
CACCTCAACATTTTTTCAAAATTTCTATTTTAATTTTATTTTTATAATAGTTATTACTTTTCTATTTTTTGCCATTCTTTTCTCAAATTAGTATAGCGCAAGAAGGCAATGTTTGGCAATACCAGATATGATATATGATAAAATTGACAATTGCGTACACAGTGACACTATAGAATCAGATAAAATCAATATCAACCAATTATCAAGCGAGTCTTATACGATACCATTATTTTATGGTGGCAGGCAAATGGTTGAAAAGTTGAGGAAGGAATAAGGATATGGAAAAAGCATCCCCGCAGGTGGTTGAAGCCACTTGTTGCAATTTAAGATCCATAGCAACAGAGGGCTTCAGCCCTATGCGGAACATCCCCCTACCCCCCTTTGATAAGGGGGAATTTGAATATCCCCCTGCCCCTCTTTTTTAAGGGGGAATTTATAGAATATCCCTCTGCCCATTTTTTTAAGGGATAATTATAGAATATTTTCCTAATCCTTTTTTAAGGGGGAATTCTGCACCAGGATGGTGCAGGCACATATAATAATGAGCAAGGATGCTCATTGCACATTTATTTACCGCAATTGGTTTTCTAATGCATTATCCCACTTTTCTGTAATATTGGTAATAGTAGTCTTAATTAAATTATTAATAACAAAATTATCTTCTATAACATTGCCAAGTTTGAAAAATGGAATATTATATTTATTACAGGTCTTTTCAAATTCTGTGATTTTTTGCGATGGTAATGTAACGATTATTCTTGATTGCGATTCGCCAAAAAGATTTCCCAATGATAATTTGTCAAGATTCACATTGCAACCATATTTTTTTGATGCTATTGCCATTTCTGCTAATGCAATTGCAATTCCCCCCTCGGCAACATCGTGCGCAGCATTAATTATATGATTATGAATTAAATCAAGCGTCAATTTCTGCAATGCTATCTCATCTTCTATATTTATAATTGGTGAGGTACCTAATATTTTGCCTGTAATAATCTTTATAACTTCGCTACCACCAAGTTCTTCGCGATTATTCCCAATTAGATAAATTATATCACCATTTTGCTTAAATTCAAGACTCATTCTGTCGTCAAGATTATCAATAATTCCAAGCATACCAATTACAGGGGTTGGGAATATTGCATTATTTTGCGATTCATTATGAAAACTGACATTTCCACCCGTGACGGGTGTATTCAATGCAATGCATGCATCTCGAATTCCGCGGACGGCTTCTTTAAATTGCCAATATACTTCGGGATCGTAAGGATTTCCAAAATTCAAGCAATTTGTGATCGCAATTGGTTCAGCTCCAACGCAAACAACATTGCGAGCTCCCTCGCAAACAGCTGCCAAACCACCTTGATATGCATCCAAATATACATATCTTTCATTGCAATCGGTGGAAAGCGCAATTGCTTTGCCTGGAATTTCTTTTAATCTAATAATTGCAGCATCGCCATTTATCGAAACAGTATTTGTAAGCACTTGCGAATCATATTGCTCATAAACCCATTTCTTTGAGGCAATTGTCGGTGATGAAATCAATTTCCAAAACAATTCTTCATTTGAATATTTATTTTCTAAATCATTAATATCAAAACTACTTAACTCATCTAAATAATGCGGTCTTTTTGTTTCTCTATCATATTGTGGAGCACCACCTCCAAGCACAAGCGATTTAGCAGGGACATCCACAACTAATTTCCCATTTCGATATATTTTCAAATTCTCTTCAGCAATTATCTCGCCCACCTGTGTCAATGGAACATCCCATTTTTGAGCAATCTTTTGTGCTATTGCGTCTTTGCCTTTTTCAATAACAAGCAACATTCGCTCCTGGGATTCCGAGAGCATAATTTCATAAGCAGACATATCATTTTCACGCAACGGCACTTTATCTAAATCTATTAACATACCCACATCACCGCGGGCACTCATTTCTGAAGTTGATGAAGAAATACCCGCCGCACCCATATCCTGAACGCCGACAAGCACACCCGCATCAAGCATTTCCAGCAATGCTTCAAGTATTGTTTTTTCGGCAAATGGATCGCCTACCTGCACGCTAGGACGAAGGCTTTCTGACTTTTCATCAAATTCGCGAGATGCAAGCAACGATGCACCGTGAATGCCATCCCGACCCGTTCGACTACCGAGAATATAAACAGGATTGCCAATACCCTTCGCGGTTGCTGATATAATTTTATCTTTATGCACAATTCCCACAGCTTCGGCATTTATCAATGGATTATCCTGATAGCAATCATCAAAATAT
>DAOTPH010000267.1:0-2269 GCA_035451765.1 Bacteroidota bacterium
TTATTTATAGCCTCAACCATCTTATTATGGTCATCGAGAAATTGCTGAATTCCAATATCGGTCAATGGATGTTTTAGTCCTTGCTTCAATACATTATATGGAACCGTGGCAATATGAATTCCAAGTTTTGCAGCGCTGACAATATGTAGAGGATTGCGAATTGATGCTGCAATAATTTGTGATTCTAAAGATTGTGCGTACCATATTTCAGAAATTTCCCCTAAAATATCTACACTATTCATACCAATATCGTCCAAACGTCCCATAAATATTGAAACATATCTTGCTCCTGCATTATTTGCGGCTAGGGCTTGTATGGGGTTAAATATTAATGTAACATTTGTGGGTATATTGCGCTTAGATAATTCTTTTACAGCTTTTAAGCCTTCTACACACATTGGAATTTTGATTGTAGCGAGTGGAAACCAGGTGCATATTTCTTCGGCTTCCTTCACCATTCCTTCCGCTTCCATCGAGAGAACTTCAACTGATAAGTGGCCACCAACAATATTATGGATTTCAAGAATACGTTCTTTTACGTCTACATTTGGATCTTCTTTTGCTAATAGTGTAGGATTTGTAGTTACGCCTGATAGTATTCCCCACGACGCAACTTCTTTAATTTGTTCTAAATTTGCTGAATCAAGATATAATTGCATATTTTTTTCTCCTATTTTTCTTCCCAGACACCCATTTTGTAAAATTTTTCTTTTCGAGTTTTTGCTAATTTTTCAGGATTTATTTTTATTAATTTATTTAATTCCTCATTAAGTATACTTTTTAATGTTTCATACATTTTTTCGGGATTATGATGAGCGCCGCCAAGCGGTTCAGGTACAATGCGGTCGATAATTCCTATTTGACTTAAATCTTCAGCAGTCAATTTCAATGCCTCTGCTGCTTGCTCCTTGTAATCCCAACTTCGCCAAAGTATGCTTGAGCAAGATTCAGGGGAGATAACTGAATACCATGCATATTCACACATAAGAATTCTATCACCTACACCAATACCAATTGCACCACCTGAAGCTCCCTCTCCAATAATCACAACTAGAACAGGCGTTTTCAAATCGCTCATCAGCATTAAATTTGAAGCAATTGCTTCTGCTTGACCCCGCTCTTCTGCTTCGATGCCTGGGTATGCTCCAGGGGTATCCAGAAATGTAATTATTGGCTTATTGAATTTTTCAGCAAGTTTAAATAATCGTGCAGCTTTTCTATACCCTTCGGGATTTGGCATTCCAAAATTGCGATACAAATTCTCTTTTGTTCCACGTCCCTTTTGATGACCCACAAGCATTACACTTTTGCCTTCAAATTTTGCAAATCCACCTATTATTGCTTTATCATCGTGGAATTTTCTATCACCGTGAAGCTCGGTAAAATCCTCAAAAATATTTGTAAAATAATCTAGCGAATATGGCCTATCGGGATGCCTTGCAATTTGTACTTTTTGCCAAGGGGTAAGACGCCCATATATATTTATTTTTAATTCTTCTAATTTCTTTTCAAGTTCGATGATTTCAGTTGAATAATCATCACTTCCTGTTAAGGCTTTAATTTCATTAATCTTAGTTTCTAAATCATATATTGGCTGCTCAAAATCATAAATTAACATTTTATTTAATCCATTTTTCAAAAAAATAAAATTACGAATTAATACGAAATTATAGATTTAAGAAATATATCAAAATCCAAGGATAGTGAGTAATTTTGCTCATAATAATCGTTTAATTTCCTAATTATATCTTCAGATACTTGTTCTTTTGGTAAAAAATTTGCTAAATTCAGGATACCTGGTTTAGCATTGAAATTTCTAATATAATTTTGTAGATGTATACCAACAATAGAATATTCACCTTTAAATACTTTAAACAATTTTTTAAATAATTCTTTGTCTTTTCTGCTTTTAATAAATGTTATAGGAGAAAAGAGGGTCAAAGCAAGGAACGATACAAAAATATCTGTCAGGCGTTTTGCAAGCCTATATCTCGGAAGAAGCAACTTGTACTGTTGAAGAGGACCTGTATCGCTAATTTTATTTATTATATCAGAGGCTATGAATTCATCAATTGTTTCTGCATAGTGTAGCCGAATATTGTTGGTGGATTGCTTTTGTACGCTCAAAATTAAATTATCGATATTTTCATTCCTCTCGCAAATAATTAGTTCATTAATACCAAATTCATCTAAATTATTTGCAAGAAATTCCAAATTTCCGATAATTGGGATTTCGGAGTCTTCGGGATAATCATCGGAAGTTAAAATT
>DAOTPH010000268.1:0-2260 GCA_035451765.1 Bacteroidota bacterium
AAGGCACTTTTAGCGGGGGAAATAGAAATTTGCGAATTTTAAATTCATTGATAATTGATTCTAATATGACAAATGGTACATTTGAGCCGTTGAGTGCCAAAGTTATTTTTGATAGCACCATTAATCATTATATAATATTGGAAAATCGCAATGGTGTTAATTTCTATGATTTGGAATTAAATCAAGGTCAGTTATTTACTAGTCGAATAGGTTCTAATTTAACAGATAGCACTCATATTTATGTACAAAATTCATTGAACTTTGTTAATCCAGGTTCATTAATTCTTGGAGATGGAGTAAATCTAATCATTCTAAATTCAAATACAAACGCAATTACTAATTTTTCTTCAAATAAATATATTAGAACAAGCCGAAGCAGTGGCTTATTAATAAGAGCAATTTCCAATAGTGGATTACCAAAAACATACGTATTTCCCATAGGCTCTTATGAAACTGCGGATCATTATACACCAGCAGAGATAACAATTGAAAGTGTAAATCAAGCAGGACAGGTTGGAATTCGTGTATCGCCAGGTGATGTTGGTGGATTTCCTGGTGGTCATTCACATATTTCCACATCTCCACTTGCAGAATATTTGAAAAGATATTGGGTGATTGATTCTATAAAAGGCGATTTTACTTCAAAAACTCGTTTTTATTATTTAGATAATGATATTTACGGAACTGAAACCGATTTGAATCGCTTAGGGAGATGGCGTCCCACGTTTGAAAGAAATAATGGATATTGGCTAAGTGTGCCCGTACCTGCGGTTGATTATACTCAAAACTTTTTTGAAACACAGGATAATTATTCATTTAATGAATTAACAGGCGATTGGACGTTGGGTAATATCTTTGCATTCAAACGAATTTTTTATAGCAGGCAATCAGGCAATTGGAATGACCCGAATTCTTGGACATACAATCCTTCACATTCAGGACCAATTTTTGGTACAGGTATCTGGCCCGATAATACTGAGGATTCTGTTGTGATTGGTGGCGGAATTGGTGCAAACCCACCCCACGAAATAACCCTAAATGTAAATGCAAATGTTATGGGAACTGCTCTCGGCCTTGGTGCTTCTGACATAGGTATTTTGAATACAATAGTAAACACTTTATCTGGTAATTATTTTACAATGGGTGAGCTATCGCATTTGAAAATAGGTTCTCCAAATGGAATATCTGCTTTGGGAGAAAATACAGGCAATATTTTAACAACACAAACGCGTGTCTATAATTCAAATGGTATTTTTGAATATAATGGACCAACTAATCAAGTACTTGGGTCTGGTTTGCCAAATACTGTAAATACATTAATTATAAATAATTCAGGTTTGCAAGGTAATAATATTGTTTTGTTTGATAGAAATATTAGCATACAGTCGAATTTATCAATATTGCAAGGCGTTATGGATTTGCAAACTTATACTGCGAATAATACAACAGCGTCAGGCACTATGTCAATATCACCAAATGCAAATTTGAGAATTGGAGGAAATAATAATTTGTTAAATGTCGTTAATAATTATTCTATTTATAATATAGATATATCAAGTAATATCGAATTTTATGGAGGTATAGGAACTACACAGATTATAAGTAATATACCATCTAATTTAATTACGGGCTTAGGCAATGTTTTGCTTACAAATGGAGGCACAAAAATTGCTTCTAATCCTTTATTAATTAATGGGAATTTATATAATTACAATCCATCAATTTTGAATGTTTCCAGAATTGATGCTTTGCAAGTTCGCAAAAATGTAATTAATGAATCGAAAATATATAATCAAGGGGTTCTGGAAATTGGAAATTAAAAAGTTGGAAATTAAAAGAGCTTATATTATTAATATAAGTATAATTACGTATGATTAATTTATTATTTTTATTTAATTTTATATTTTGAAAAAGTATAAAGAAATTTAATTAATTATAGAAAATAAAAGAAATTTAAATATTTTTCAAACAAAAATGAGGTTTATATGAAACACAAATCAACAATCGTATCAAAACTTTCTATAATATTTTTTATTATAGCAATGAATGTTTTGGTAGCATCCGCTCAAAATTTTACAAATAATGGGGGCGGAACATACACAGCATCATGCGAAGCTGTTGTCAGAATCAAGAGCAATAGCGGATCTTTTGATGGCAGTGCTCAACTTGGAACATCAACAACGAATGTCATACAGGGTACAGTAGACTGGGCATCTACAACTGCAGGTCAACCCATTCAAGCATTGTATTACACAAATTT
>DAOTPH010000269.1:0-2243 GCA_035451765.1 Bacteroidota bacterium
AACCCCGCAATCAACTACTGCCGATACATTTTTTGATATTGCGAGAGAATTTAATGACAACGAATCCTCGGGAAAGAAAGATATATCAACTACATTTTTCCCTCCATTAATCACTTCCTCGATTACACGATATCCCATATATCCAGGCACAGCGCCAACCACGACATCATAAGGTTCAGTAAGTTCAGCTATAGATTTGTAATCACTCAAATCTGCTATTATTGTGTTAATACCATATTGTTTAATTTCATTTAATTTAGATTCATCATAATCGCAAGATGTTACATCATAATCACTTGATAAATCCAAAGCAATTGCTCGTCCCACTAATCCACAACCAAGTACAATAATTTTATTCATAATTTTCAATATTATTAATTTAATTACAAAATTATTACAAAAATATTAAAATTATATACAAATTTTCGAAATTATATTTTTTTAATTATTTAAAATTTTATCATCATCAGAAATTTCTATAAGCCAGTTTTCAATATTTTTTAAAAAATACTCTTTTGCAGCTTCATATTCATTTGGTATAATACCATCCAAAATTGCTTCTTCAATTTTTGATTTAATTATTCCAATTGCTTTACAAGGTTTGAGGTGGCAAATTTCCATAATTTCCTCACCACAAACTGGTGACTTAAATTCGCGAAGTTTGTCCTTTTCTTGCACTTCTCGAACTTTATTCATCACAATTTCATAATTGTTTAAATATTCCTGAGTTAAATTTGGATTCTTGGTTGTAATATCTGCTTTGCATAACAAAATTAAGTCATCCAATGCATCACCTGCTTGAAATGCTAATCTTCTGATGGCGGAATCGGTGATTGAACTATCAACAAGCATCATTGGTCTCTGATGAAGTCTTATCAAAGTTTGGATATATGGTAGGTGTTCGAGTGGGAGTTTCATACGTCGAAAAAGCTTATCTGCCATTATTGCTCCTTGCTCTTCGTGTCCGTAAAAAGTCCAACCAGCATTTGGCACAAAACGCTTTGTCTGAGGTTTTGCAATATCATGAAGCAATGCTGCAAATCTAAGCCAAACATTATCAGTTGCTATTGATATATTATCAACAACTTTCAATGTATGCCTATATACATCTTTATGAGCATATTGCTTTTGTCCTTCTTGAACTATTTCAACACCTTTTAATGCTTCTAATTCTGGGAAAATATACTTCAAAATATCCATTTCTGATAAATAGTTCAATCCAATACTTGGTTTCCGTGATTTAAGAATTTTAAGTAATTCATTTGTTATTCTCTCTTGCGAAATTATTGTGATTCTTTCTGCCATTGCTTTTGCCGCAGTAAGTGTTGACGGATCTATATCGAATTCTAATTGTGATGCAAATCTTGCAGCACGAATCATTCTTAGAGGATCATCTGAAAAAGTTTTAAGTGGTTCAAGTGGTGTTCGTATAATCTTTCTCTGAATATCATCAACGCCACCAAAAATATCTATTAACTCACCAAATTTTTCCTTATTCAATGCAATCGCAAGTGTATTTATTGTGAAATCCCGCCGTTGTAAATCATCATTTAATGTTCCAATTGATACAATTGGATTTCGAGAGTCGGGTTTATATATTTCTTTCCGTGTACCAACAAATTCTAATTGGATTTGTTTTCCAAGAGGAACCATTGCAGTTAGAAATTTTTGATATATAACAGGTTTTGAATGATAATATTCTGCTACAATCTTTGCAAATTCAATTGAATCGCCAACCACTGTAAAATCATAGTCTTGCCTTTTTAATCCAAGTATTGTGTCCCGCACAATACCGCCCACAGCATATACTTCAAATTTATGTACATCAGCAATATTTCCAATTTCATGTAATATTTTATCATTTATATTAGAAAAATTTAAAATATTGCTTTCCTTAATACTACTTGTGGAAATTAATACTTCGCTTTCTCTAATAATTCTCTTTCTCTTAGGTTTTATTTCGTTCATTAATAATTAAATATAAATAATTGATATAATGTTTATTTTAAAATTGGGTTTTCAAAAAAGGAAAATATAAATTTTAATTGCTTATCGGTGACAAATACAAATTAGTGACCGTGTAAAGGCTGCATACAACACGGGCATTGGCGGCAATGGGGGCTTGACACCTCTACTTCAGCATAAAACAAAGCCAGGCAGCGGTCAGGGGTTGACCTGATCCTTGGACAAAATCCTGTAAATTCAAATTCTCAAATTCTAAGGGCATTCGCAGGCCGGGCAGA
>DAOTPH010000270.1:0-2210 GCA_035451765.1 Bacteroidota bacterium
TACTCAACATAAGAAGAGAGAGGTATTCAATGCTTTTAAATTCTCTTGAAAAGGAAGGTAATTTTTTCTTTAAAAATAGGAGTTGGATACCACTCATTTTTTTTATTTTTATTATTCCTTTTTTAATATTGCAACCAAATAAGAATTATAATTTCAACAATTCAATTTGGGTAATATTTTGTTTTAGTGTTTCTTTAATAGGTTTAGTCATAAGAATCCTTGTAGTAGGGTATGTACCAAGAGACACAAGCGGACGTAATACTCAAGCTCAAGTTGCAGAATGCATTAATCAGACAGGACTTTATTCCATTACTCGACATCCTCTATATATTGGCAACTTCTTGATGTGGATTGGTATAATAATGTATGCAGGCAATTTTTCTTTCGCTATTTTGACAATTGCATTTTATGTCATTTATTATGAGAGGATTATGTTCGTAGAAGAAATGTTTTTGCAAAGGAAATTTGGCGAGCAATATATTAACTATGCAATTTCAACTCCAATTTTACCTTATAAATTTAAAAATTATAGGAGGCCAAATCTATCATTTTCTTTTAAAAAAGTTATTAAATACGAATATCTTGGATTCACAAGTATGATATTGTCTTTTGTTTTTGTTAATATATTACTTAATTATTTTGAGCTTAAAATATTAAAATTAGATGATGCTTTTTTGATAATACTTATAGCCTCAGTATTTATTTTTTGTATAATTAGATTATTAGTAAAAAAAACAAATATTTTTCAAATAGAAGAAAGATAAAAAATATAATTAAGGAGCCGATTCCGATTGCCTGATATTTACTCCCACTCTTTGATATGATAGGTAAACACCCACACAACTCAAAATTCCAAAGACAATAAATGAAATTTTTGAGGCAAGCAGTAAGCCTTTATAATCAAATAAACTTGCTTTAATATTATTTATAAATAAAATCATTCCTGAGGCGAGCGCCATTGATATAAATTGCCCAAATAATCTGCCAAAAGCAAGGAAAGCTGAGGCGAAACCATAGGAACTTGCATTCACTGAGCTCATTACAGCGTTTGTATTTGGTGAGGAAAATAATGCAAAGCCAAATCCCAATATTGCTAATAGGATTGCCAAAATATATACAGGCAATGTTTCAGTTATTAATAATCCGATTGCAAAAAGTGCAATTGCAATGATACCCATTCCATAAGATGCAATTTGTCCTGGATTGTGTCTATCGGATAAATGCCCGGAATATGCAGAAAATAACGCCATCATTATTGGTTGAAAGCATAATATCAATCCCGCTGCAACAGGGGTCATACCACGAATTTTTTGCAAGTATAAACTTAAAACGTAACTGATTGCAAAAGTTGTTGCATAATTTATCAATGCTGCTAAAATTGAATTTGTGAAATATTTATTTTGTTTTAGAAATTCAAATGAAATAAAAGGGTGATCCTTATTTTTTTCAAATTGTATTAGAATGTAGCCCACAATTAAACTAATTCCTAAGCCAATAAAGGAATTCCAATTCATCCAATCAAGAGCTAATACAATACCAATGATAGAAATTACAAAAAGAATATATCCCCATATATCAAAATTTGCTTCTGAATGATTTTTCCATTCATTTTTTACACCAAAGAACATAATTGAAATAGCAAATGAAGTAAAAATAAAATTAAACACAAACAAGCTTTTCCAGCCAAGTGTTTGAGTGAGCAATCCACCGAGTAAAGGAGCAAGAGATAAGCCAATGTAAGTAAAAGTTGTTTGAATTCCCAATACAAAGCCACGCCGAGAGGTTTCGAATGCCGACGCAATCAATGCTGGAGCCGATGACATTATCATTGCACTGCCAAGCCCTTGGATAAAGCGCAAAATAACCACAGGATAAAATCCAGGTGTGAAAATTATTAAAAGCGATACCAATCCAAATATAGAATTACCAATAAGAAAAGATCGCCGCCTACCAAAATGGTCGGCGATCCATCCACCAAGTAGTAATCCAATTGCGGATGCTAAAAGGAATGATTTTGAAATCCACGCAACTTGAGCTACACCAATATGAAATTGTGCATCAATCACGGGCATTGCAATATTCAGCGATGATGACATAAAGCTATTGAAAAATGAGCCAATTACAATTGCAATGAGCAACCATCGATTTTCTTTAATTTGCATATTTTTCTATGTAATATTAAATATAATTATTTATTTCTAAAATTTTTA
>DAOTPH010000271.1:0-2202 GCA_035451765.1 Bacteroidota bacterium
GCCATCAAGAATACTGAAATTTATTGTACCGTTAAGCGCAGCTTTCATACCACTTGTTCCACTCGCCTCCATTGGCCTAATTGGATTATTCAGCCATACATCGCATCCCTTTACCATCAAACGTGCAATTACCATATCATAATCTTCTAAAAAAACAATATGCTTTTCCAATCCATAATCGTGTATTTTTTGAATAATAGACTGTATCATCTGCTTGCCTTCAATATCGTGAGGATGAGCTTTCCCTGAAATAATTATCTGAACGAGACGATCTTTATTTGTCAAAATGTCTTTCAATCGCTTCATATCTGTAAAAATCAAAGAAGGTCGCTTATATCCTGCAAATCGTCTTGCGAATCCAATTGTCAAAGCATCAGGATCGAGATATTCATTAATTTTTTCAAGTTGGTCTGGCCTTAAATAATCAGCTTGGCGTGTTTTTAAATAGTCACGGCTGAAAAGTATAAGACGCAATCGCCGCCTCTGCTTTTCTCTCCATAATTCGTCATTAGGTATTGTATCAATATTATCCCAAATTGCTTGATTATCAACATCTGTCCTCCAACTCGGTTGAAGATATCTATCAAATAATTCTGATAATTCCCTTGATATCCAAGTTGGCATATGAACCCCATTTGTAATTGCATCAATTGGAACCTCCTCAACAGGGAAATCTTTCCACAAATTACCCCACATATTTCGCGAGACTTTCCTATGCAATTTGCTTACACCATTATGAAATTCTGTCAATCTCAATCCAAGTATTGTCATAGAAAATGCCTCATTATAATTGAAGCTATTTTCCTGGCCCAAAGCAATAAAATCTTCAAATTTTAATCCTAAATCCTGTACATATTGAGTAAAATATCTTCCCATCCTTGGTACATCAAATGCTTCATTGCCTGCGGGAACAGGAGTATGTGTGGTAAATACTGAGCTATTACGTGTAATTTGCATTGCGGAATTAAAATCAATATTATATTGCGTCATATACATTCGAGTTTGCTCTAAAAGAGCAAATGCAGCGTGTCCTTCATTTATATGAATTACTGATGGTTTTATTCCTAATGCATATAAAGCACGAATTCCACCAATACCAAGCACAATTTCCTGTTGGATGCGTGTATCACGATCACCACCATATAATTGGTCAGTTATATTTTTGTACTCCGCGATTTCGTTTTTATCTATGTTAGTATCAAGCAAATATAATATATTTCTTCCAATATTTATATGCCAAATTTGTGCATAAGCTTTGCCTAGCGGCAAATCCACATCAATTAAAATTGGGTTCTCATCTTTATCCAGAATCAAAGTCATTGGCATTGAATAAAAATCATTTATTGGATATTGTTCATTTTGCCATCCATTTTGGCTCAGCCTTTGACGGAAATAGCCTTGTTGATAAAGTAAACCAACTCCAACAAGTGGCAATCCTATATCGCTTGCCGTTTTCAAATGATCGCCTGATAGCACTCCCAGACCACCCGAATATACAGGAAAACTTTCGTTAATTCCATATTCGGGACTGAAGTATGCTATACAATTTTGTTCTAATGAAATTTGCTTACCAAACCAAGTCTCTTCGATGATATAATTTTTGAATCTATCATAAACTTGGTCAAGAAAATATGTGAAGTCGTGTTGATTTGCTAAATCCTCAAGCTGCTGTTGAGACAACTTGTTCAGCAATGCCACAGGATTATGGTGCACATCTTTCCAAATATCTCTATTCATCCGTTGAAACAATTCTTTTGCATCAGAATCCCAACACCACCAATAATTATATGCTAATTCACGAATTTTTTCAATACGTTCAGGAAGCTTTGCTTTTACAATAAAACTATGTATCGGTTTCATAATTTTTGAAAAATAATAAAATGAAAAATATAAAATTATAAAATTTTTAGAAAATCAAAAGCAATTAAAGTATATTTTCTTTTCCCTCCTTTTATTTCCGGTTTAATTCATTATATTTTTCATAATCTTGCTGAGCGCCTGCTTTGTCCCCTAACTTTTCCTTAGCAATTCCACGATTCTTATATGGAATAGCAAAATCAGGATTTATTCCTATTGCTGTAGTATAATCTTCGATTGCACCTTTGTAATTGCCTAAACGACTTTTTGCTAATCCACGATTGCTATATGCCTTGTCAAATTTTGGATTTAACTCTATTGCTATGTCAAAATCCTCGATAGCCT
>DAOTPH010000272.1:0-2165 GCA_035451765.1 Bacteroidota bacterium
CGCTTTCTTAATCTCATTTACTCTATCAATGCAAACATTATGAGCAATTTTCATTAAATATGCCTTAATATTGTCAAATTTATCTTTTTTTGAAACGACATTTAAAAATTTTACGAAAGTATCTTGAAAAGCATCCTTAGCATTTTCCTCATCGCGCAAAATTTTTACACAATAAGTATAAATGAGCTTTGAATAACGATTATAAATCTCCTCGAATGCTTGCCGCGATATCGATTTATTATCGGAATTCAGCATAGCACTTAATTCAGAATCGTTATATTTTTCAATATCTTTCATAAAAATATATTTTCCATATATATAAGACTGAAAAAGTAAAAAAAAGTTGCAAATTACTACAAAATAATTTGAATTTTATAGAGAGGAAAGGGACATTTCACTTATAATTGAAATTGTCCCTTTAAATTTTCCAAGTTCCATTTATTGGATGGTGTATATATAGATTTGTTTCATTAGGTTTGATATATACTGTACGTGAAATATCTCCACCCACGTCTTGTGCTACTAAATCTATATTATTTTTTAAAAGACTTGCTTTTAGTGCAATTATATTTTTCTGTCCAATATTGAAATAGTTCCCAATTTCTGCCCTTGTTTTCGCTCCCCCTGCTATTTTTGCAAATATTTCATTCCTATTACATCCCATTGCAATCATTTGCCTTAGCATCTCTCCTGGAGCTGTGTCGCAAAAATAGCCCGGCAATTCCTCTGCCTTTTCCAAATCTGTTCCTGAATACGGCAATGCTATATGTGATAAACCGTATATGTTCTTTGATGGACAAAACATTGCCAGACTAACACACGACCCAAGTGCATAAATCTTTAATATCTTTTGTGAATCGCTCGCAAATTCCATTGCCCCCATTCCCAAAATCACTGTATCTGTCTTTGTCTGACGATCTATTACAGTTTGAGGTAATTCATAGTCTTGTTCCTTCGTCTTCAAATAATGCACATCGTCATTTACGGCAATTTTTATTTTTATCCATAATTGTGATATTACCTCAAGTAGTCCTTGGGAGCCTCCTGATGGTTTCTTGATAAAATCCACTGCTCCCGCCTCGAATGCATCTCGTGTTAATTTTGAATCTTTATCTGTAAGTGCGCTCAATACTATCGTAGGAATTGGATTTATTGAATTCAATTTCAATAAAAAATCAATACCGTTCATCTTTGGCATTTCCAAATCAAGCACTATCACATCAGGTTTATTGCGTTTTACTAAATTCAATCCAATTTGTCCATCTGTTGCTGTTCCTATTACTTCAATCATTGGATCCCTTACAAGTCCCTTTGATAATATATCAAGCACAAGCGGTTGGTCATCTATTATAAGAACTTTAATTTTTTGATTTGCTTCCAATAGAATATTAATTTAATATTAATAAATAATTAATTTTTAAAATTTACAAAATTAAAAATTATTTCTGAATTATCAATTCTGACGAAAATGCTCTTATTTTTCGCTTATTTCATATTCATATATTTTTGAAAATTTGCTCTCTGTCCCTTCGCCTACTGCCTTTAACCTTATGTAGTACTTAGCCCCAGGCTTTAAATCCGAAATTTCAAAAGTTGCCAAATCCCCAATATCTAAGTCGCTGTATGGTTCAACCTTATTCCTAAATCCCGCATCTGTTGCCATATCCAAAATATATGTCCGAGCCCCATTTACCTTTTCCCATTTTATCTCGAAGTTATTTTCCGAAACATTCTCAATTGAAAGTATCTTTGGTGTAGGCAATAGTGTTGCTTTCGAGCGGGGATTATTTGATGCTTTCTCAACATTGTATGCTCGGAATTTCCCATCTCCATTATATTCAAATACTTGCAAAAAATACCTGCCTGGCTCAAGATTTGTAATTGTTAAATTAATATTCTTATCATTTCCATCATAGACAACATAGCTCTCGCCAAGCTTTGTTTCCGTTGCACCATAAGCATTTGAATATTTATATGCTTTGCCATTCTCAGGCAAATTTGGTTCGGCACCCTTCCTTACCACTATAATTCTACCCGTTCCCGAGCCATTCACCCATTTTATTGTCATAGTATTTTCCGTTGCATCAACAATCGATATTTGCGATGCTTGTTTTATAGGTGCTTGTGCTACTGTATTAAATTCATATCCTTTAATAAATTTTAAT
>DAOTPH010000273.1:0-2116 GCA_035451765.1 Bacteroidota bacterium
TGATGGAATTCCCAATTTATTAAATTTTGTTTTTTTTAATTACATTATTTATAATTATCTTATAAATCTTATTGAAAATTATATAGTAATTCCATCACCCCCTCCAAAAATTATATAATCTGGCTATCCAATAAATGAATATTTATCGTATTAATCTAGAAATTGCAAGTACTAATTTGTGTCTTTAAAAAAATGCTTGCATTAATTTCAAATATTTCATAAAGAATGTGTATGTTATTTGATAATTGAATGACATATAACGAGGTAATATAAATATCTATTTGCATCCCAAAAAGTTTATAGTTCGGCTTTTTATGGATGAAAATTTAATGAACTAATTTTTTAACAATTAAAATAATAAGTAAAATGAAAAAAAATATTATATGTTTAGTAATAGCGCTATTATATAGCAATATAATTTTCGGACAAACAGAATTGCCCGATACTACAAAAATTTTCAGACTTAATGATGTGATTGTATCAGCAAGCAGGATGCCTGTGGCATTGAAAAATATGCCTGCATCGGTTTCAATGGTCACTCCTGATATGTTATCGATAATGCCAAAAACAATAGCAGTAGATGAAGCACTTCGATTAATTCCAGGCGTGCGTATTGATAATCAACATGGTGGAGAACGTGTTCACCTTTCAATTAGAGGTCAAGGTATTTTAACAGAACGTGGATTGCGCGGCATTGGAGTATTTATTGATGGAATTCCTGTGAATGACCCCTCGGGATTTGCACCTGATTTGTATGACGTGGATTGGGCAACTGTGAGCAAGATTGAAGTTTTGCGAGGTCCAAGCGCTGGCTTATACGGTGGAAGCAGCAGTGGCGGTGTGTTGAACATCTACACACAAAATGGTGGCTCTAAACCTTTTGGTGGCGAGATTAGTCAAAGTGTTGGTTCAAATGGCTTCTGGAAATCCCTTGTACAAGTGGATGGCTCGAAGGATATAATGGATTATCGACTGACTTATTCGCATTCAGCTGGCGACGGTTATCGCGATCATCAAGCATTCTGGGCAAATAATCTATATGAAAAGATCAATTTCTATCCATCTAATAAATTATACTTGACGCAAATTATATCGCATACTGATTATTTCCAACAAAATCCCGAAGGTTTGAATTTAACACAATTCGATAATCTTAAACAAGCCAATCCTGATGCAAGGCCATTCAATGAGTATCAAAAAACAAATAGAACGACAATTGGTATGCACGGCTTATATAGGTTCAACGAAATGCATGATCTCGAGGCTACAGGGTATTTACGCAATTGGAATTATAAAGAAACAAGTAATAAATGTGCCGAATATAGGACAATATCTAATCCTTGTGCAAGTTTGCAATATAATTTCCATTTAATTACAGGTGCTATTAAAAATGATTTTAGCATTGGTGCGGATTACAAATATCAAAACATTGGAATGTATAAACTTCAAAGTGGTTCAGATCCAAATCGAAAAGAAAGCACAGATGAAACAAATATAGAACTCAATAATTTGCTTGCAAATCAAGTTATTACTCAAGATAATCTCGGCGCTTTCTTTATGTATAAGATGCAATTTAATAAATTTACATTTATGGGTAGTGTGCGTTATGATGACATAACAAATAAATTAACCGATAAAATGCTGAGTGGTGATACTGCTGTGACTTCAAAAGATTTTTCAAAGACATCAGTGCGTATTGGCGCCAGCTATAATTTTATTAACGCATTTACTCTATTTGCAAATTGGAGCCAAGGATTTATTCCACCATCAACAGAAGAATTAGCAAGCAATCCCGTAGGATATTCAGGGTTCAATACCCACCTTGTACCTGCAACCTCTAATAGTATTGATATAGGCGGTCGTGGATTCATTGGTGATAAATTCTATTATGAACTCACGGGTTTCTTAATGAATACAGAAAATGATTTCTTCCGCTTTAAACAAACGGGACGAGGAAATCAGGAAGTATTTTATGGAAATGCGGGTAATAGCCGACGTATTGGTATTGAAGCAGCAGTGGCTTATGATATTCTTGATAATTTGAAATTGCAAGTGGCTTATACTTATGCCAATTATAAATATACATCAGCTACAATCGACCCTATATATACCGATA
>DAOTPH010000274.1:0-2092 GCA_035451765.1 Bacteroidota bacterium
GCAGTCGGAATGGCATATTGCAATGGATGATTAGCGGAAACTCTTGCGCGTAACAATTTGTGTATAGCTTCAATATAATCTTTTAAAATTTCATAATTGCCCGAAATAACGCCCCATCCAATCCTAAAGCCTGGTGCTAAAAAGTTTTTCGATAAACCCGAAAAAGTAATAATTGGAACTTGGTCATTTAAAGCTGCAATAGATATGAGCTTCTTTCCATCAAAAAGTAATTTGTCATAAATTTCATCAGCAAAAATAACCAGATTATGCTCAATTGCAAGCTCAATGATTTGTTGCAATGTTTCTTCTTTGCAGACTGCACCTGTGGGATTATTTGGATTTATTAGTATTATTGCACGCGTTTTGGAATTAATTTTTGATTTGATATCATCGATATCGGGTTGCCATCCATTGCTTTCATCAAGATAATATGGATTTGGCTCAAGTTCATATTTTGCTTGTACAGCAGTGTAAAGTGGATAGCCAGGTGTTGGCATTAAAAAATTCTCGCCTTGATTGACCAAAGCTGATATACAAAGTTCAATTGCCTCGCTTGCACCTGTTGTAATAAATGCATCAAGAATATTCTTTATGCCTTTTTTTTGGGCATCATATTTAATTGCGTCCAATGCAAATGGCTCTCCTATTGAATCAGAATAGCCATTTTTATTATCAAGCATTGCTTTATGAACGGATTCTATTATTTCAGTTGGCGTCACAAAATCATAAACATTTGGATCGCCAATATTGAGATAATACATTTGCTTACCTGTTTTTTTAACTTGATTTGCAAGCATAGTAATATCTCTAATTGCATAAGTTACATTTTCTGTTCTACGGGCAGGGATAATTGATTTATTCATTTTATATATAAATTTTAAAAAATATAGAATTCAAAATTAAGAATTTTTAAGGAAAGTAATCGAATAGGGAAATGATGCTTCGTACTTCCTGGGGGACTCGAACCCCCGACCCATTGATTAAGAGTCAATTGCTCTACCAGCTGAGCTAAGGAAGCACACAAAATTACGAACTTTTTTTGAATTATAAATGTTTTTAAAAGTATAAACTGAATCTCAATTATTGTGGCATTTTTGGTAGCATTATGCTAAAAGTCGTTCCATCATTTAGTTTGGATGATACAGATATTTTCCCACCATTTCTTTCAACAAATTCCTTAGAAATGATTAAACCCAATCCTGTACCTTTCTCTTGATTTGTCCCAGGAAGAGATTTAATATGTTCTAAAGAGAATATATTAGCTAATTGTTCCTCCGTCATTCCAATACCTGTGTCAGAAACAAGGAATTCGTAATAGTCTCCTAAATCTTTTACAGAAATTTTTACAGTTCCACTATTCGGGGTATATTTAATTGCATTTGAAATAATATTCCGAAAAACAGTGTAAAGCATATTTGAATCAGCGTAAACAACTGTATTGTGGGGAACATTATTTATTATTTCAATATTTTTGATTTTTGCTTGATAATAGTTTACATCTATAGAACTCGAAATAATATAAAAAACATCAATGTTATCAGGATTAATCACAATTCTTCCCGTTTGTGTCCGCGACCATTCCAAAAGGTTATTTACAAGTTGCGAAAGTGTCGAGATTGATTTCTGTATTTGACTTTGAGCTTCAAAAAGTTCTTCAGGCGAAAGTGAATCAAAACTTGCAAGCAAATCATCAAGCAATGATTTTACTGCATTCATTGGATTCTTTAAATCGTGGGCAATTATATTAAAAAATTTGTCTTTGATACGAATTGTTTCCTCTAATTGCTTATGCAAAATTTTTAATTCTGAAATATCTAACAAAATTCCACTAATAATTTCAGGCTTATTTGTGTAATCCCATTGTATTACTTTCCCTTTCAATTGTAAATACTTAGGTGGTGATGAATTTATTTTAAAATCAACATTTATAGAACTAATATTTCCATTGAAAAGTTCTTCAAAGTTCTTATTTACCCTGTTCTTATCCTCATCAGCAATTAATTCAAAAAATGTTTTGCAGGTCAGATCAGTTTGACTCTTGGGAATATTTACTAATTCTTTAAAAAATGAATTTGACTCAAATTTATCTTTT
>DAOTPH010000275.1:0-2091 GCA_035451765.1 Bacteroidota bacterium
AAAGAGCAAATTCCTAATTTTGATTTTGATACTTTTTTTGACCAATGGATTTATTCTGCAGGACATCCAATTCTCAAAATGGATGCTTATAGCTATATCTGGGACAGTCATAAGTATAAAATCACTTTAAATATATCTCAAACCCAAACGGGGATGAAAGTTCCTTCAACTTTTAAAACACCCATTAGAATCCTATTCTTCAAAGATTCCACAGAGCAAACATATCGGGATTTATATTTATCCCAGCACGATGACACATTAGAAACTTTTATTTCCTTCCGACCTGATTCCATAGCAATTGACCAGACTTATTTACTTTGCCAAGTAACGGGAACAACCCTCGGAGTTAATGATAAGGGCATTGAAAATAATAATGTTACACTATTTCCAAACCCTGTTTCAAAAGGAAACAATACAATTATAAAATCAGGAATTTCTGACAATTCAAATATTGATATATCAATTTTTGATGAATTAGGAAGGAAAATTAAGGATATAAGCAAGGATTATTTAATATATAAGAATTCGAATATTGAAATTCCCACAAGCGAATTGAAAACGGGTATTTATTTTATAAAAATTAGTTCAAAAGATAATCTACAATCAAAATTTTTGAAATTGATAGTAATGTAGGATAATACAAACGTTACTTTAATATTTGCTTTTGATATTTTTTCACTTTATGTTCTATAATATTGGCAATTCGTACAGCTTCAGCTGCATCTTTTGCAGGAACAGCAATTGGCAATTTTTCACTAATTGATTGAACAAAGCTTTTTTGCTCCTCTTCAATTGCATTCAATTTTGGAACTTCAGGTTTATAATATATAATATTTTTGGGATTTTTAGCTTCAGCAATTGAACCTAAATTGATTGCTAATGGATATTTTGATAAATCCATATTATTATCGGGAATTTTGAAAACATCCACAGATTGATTGGCAAAATCTATTGAGAAATATGCATTTTTTTGGAAAATTCTAATCTTACGCATTGGTGAATTTGAAATACGTGATGCTGTAAGATTCGCAATTGTTCCATTCTCGAATTCAATGCGAGCGTTTGCAATATCAGGGGTATTAGTAATTACTGACACTCCATTAGCAGATATGCGTTTGATTTGCGACCTCACCAACCATAGCATAATATCAATATCATGAATCATTAAATCGGAAATAACCGAAACATCTGTAGCACGCGGTTTGAACTGGCTCAAGCGATGGACCTCTATAAATATTGGATTAATTTTTTCATTTCTTAATGCTATTAATGCGGGATTGAAGCGCTCGACGTGACCGACTTGAATTAATACATTATGTTCAGCGGCAATTTTAAGAAGTTGCTGTGCTTCATTATAAGTACTTGTAATTGGCTTTTCAATAAAGCAATGAATATTATTTTCTATCATTTTGCGAGCGGTGCGATAATGATTTGTTGTAGGTGTTGCAATTGTAACCGCATCAGAATTTGCAATTACTTCATCGAGTGATTTGAATTGCTTGCAATAAAATTCATTTGCAACTTGCTTTGCTGTTTTTGAATCTAGATCATACACACCAATAAGAGAGACATTTTCATTTGTCTTCCATAGTCTTGTGTGAATTTTGCCAAGATGGCCTGTACCAATAACGGAAATACGTAGTTTTTTCATTTTGCAAAATTAAAAAGAGCAAATTAAGAAAGGCTCGAAGATTATGCTTTAGGATGAGCTTGGTCGTATGTTTGCTTTAGCTTTTCAATTGATAAATGTGTATAGATTTGGGTTGATGATAATGATGAATGTCCAAGCATCTCGCCAACCGAGCGAATATCAGCGCCATTATTTATTAATTGCGTTGCAAAAGTGTGCCGCAAAATATGTGGGCTTTTTTGTTCAGCATCAGTTATGCCCATCATTAAATTATGTATATGTTTATAAGCAATCGAATAAGTCAGTTGCTTACCATTATGCCCAATAAAAAGGTATTGATTGCCTGGATCCTTGCAAAGCAGTTGCCTATATTTTAAGTAATTTTCTAATGCGGAAATAGTATGAATTCCGACGGGAACAATGCGTTCTTTATTGCCTTTGCCTAATACTTTCACTGTCAT
>DAOTPH010000276.1:0-2059 GCA_035451765.1 Bacteroidota bacterium
AAATAGTAATAATATCTTTCTCCCTAGCTATTGTGTTAGGGGCGTGTTCAGCTTTAAAGACCGTTACTAGCCTAAAAAAAATTCAATTTAAAATTGAAAATGTAAGTAATTTTCAAATTGCGGGTATTCCCATTTCAGGCAAAGCAAGTATAAGTGATTTAAATATGACAAATGCTTTGCAAATATCTCAAATATTTACTCAAAAGAAATTTCCTGCACAATTTGTGCTAAATCTTGCTGCACTTAATCCAAATGATGGAAAAACATCCCCCGCAAAAGTTGATGCAACCATTTCCAGTTTGGAATGGCGCTTAATTCTTGATGATACGCCAACAGTTTCGGGTGTAGTAAACGGTCCAATCACAATTCCAGGAAGCGGTCAATCTGTCATTATTCCTCTTACCATTAATCTTGATTTATTTGAATTTTTTGGGAATCACGGTTATGATAAATTAATCAATTTGGCATTTGCTCTTGGAGGAATGCATTCTGACCTTAGCAGATTAAAACTGGATATTCAACCTACAATAAAAACGCCTTTGGGACCGATTCAATATCCTGGACGGATTACTGTTATTAATAAGCAATTTTCTAATTAATTTTCTTTTATTTCGTTTATATTAATATAATTATGTACCAAATATATGGAGTTTTTGAAATTTATTAATGGATATTCTGCTTAGTATTATCCTTTTTCTTTTAGCTTTATTATTTTCTTTATTTTCAGGTATTATTGATTCTCTAACAATTAATGAAATACAAGCGTTAAGTCAAATTAACCCTAAAAAAACAGAAAAATTAAAAAAAATCAAAAGTGATTTTGATGATAATTTAAAGACATTTTATATATACGAATTCCTTTTTTGTTCAATAGCTTATATAATTTTGTTTAGATATTTATATAATATAAACTGGCAATTATATTATATTATTCTCTTAACTATTGGAATTGCATTAGCTTATTTTATCCTGCGCGGAACTATTTATGCTTATGGTGAGACTAAATCCAATAATTACTCATTTCGGTACCTATTTTGGTTAAATTTAACACATAGTATTGTTCTACCAATTGTCAAATTAAAAAGTAGCTTAAGTTCATTAATCAAAGGTAAAAATAGCCAAGAGGAATCTCGTAAGGAAATTCACGAACTTTTTGAAACTGCACGAGAAGAAGGCAGCCTAAATGATAAAGAATATACAATTCTAACAAATATTATGAATTTCTCTGAGGTTCTTGTTAGCGATGTAATGACACCTCATACAGTTATTTTTAGCTGTAATGCTCATTCAAAAGTTAAAGATATTATTGATTTGCCTCCACTACAAATTTTTTCTCGATTTCCCATCTGGGAAGGTGAAAGCATTGACGATAGAGTTGTGGGTTATGTACTGACAAAAGATGTGTTTAAGGCAGCGTTAAATCATCAGGAAAATAAGACATTAAAAGAATTGGCTCGTGATGTATATTTTATTCCTGAAACCGCCTCTGTAAGTACAGCATTGGAGAAATTTCTTCAAAGACGGCAACACCTTTTTGTTGTCGTCGATGAATATGGTGCAGTTTCAGGTTTGATTACAATGGAGGACGTACTTGAGACAATTCTGGGCGAAGAAATTATAGATGAAGCTGATAAAATAAGTGATCTACGTAAATATGCGGCAGAGAAGAGAAATGAAAGGGTAAATTTACTGACAAGTAAATTATAAAATTATAGAATTAATATTATGCTTAATTATAGAAGATTTCGTAATTTTGTAAATCTAGTTTTTTTAATACGGGGCGTAGCGCAGTCCGGTTAGCGCACCTGGTTTGGGACCAGGGGGTCGGTGGTTCGAATCCACTCGCCCCGACTTAAAAACTATTCCTCTTCTTTTATCCCTAATCCTTTCAATCTGCTTAGTGTTTCCTTGATTCTTTTTTCTTTTTCATTGATTTTTGATAGCAGAATTTCATTCTTCTGTATTAACTCATCTTTATTTTCAATTTCAGGATTATTTAATTGATTTTGTAACTCTTCTAATTCAGCTTTATCTGATTCAATTGTAGATTTTAAAATTG
>DAOTPH010000277.1:0-2051 GCA_035451765.1 Bacteroidota bacterium
TATCCTGCTTATCGGGCCACAATAATGCTTGCATTGGTGATCGATCTTGCACTTTCGATTACCTTTTTATATTATTCGTGGCGGAAAAAAATACTAAACAAGAAATAACCTAATCTTTCGTTTAATTTTTTATTGATGAATAAATTTTAATAAAATGGAAAATATCGTTCCGAAAAAGAAATTAAATTTCGATCTAATGTATGATGATGATTTTGGTTTTGGATATGATAAGGAAAAAGATTATTTATTTTTCAAAAATGAACTTGCTAAATATTATCCCGAAGCAAATTTTGAATATTTAAAAAAAGGATATGATTTTGCTTATGAAAAATATCAAAATAAGTTCAGAGCATCAGGATCACCATATTATACTCATCCTTTAACTGTAGCCATATTATTGATTAGGTATTTTAAAGTTTATGATGAAAGAATCTTAGTTGCAGCATTTCTCCATGACGTTATTGAGGATACTCAAAAAGATGAATCACCCGTTTCGAAACAAGATATAGCAGAATATTTCAATGATGAGGATTTAGCTCGAATTGTGGATGCTGTCACGAAAATTTCACACGATAATATTAATGAAGAGTTTATAACTTATGAGATTAAATATGGAAACGCTATTTCTGAAGATGTAAAAGAATTCTTAAATCGCAAGAAAATTCAAAAAGCATTAACTTATCGCAAATTGTTTATGACCTTAATTCAGGATGTCAGAGTCATCATACTAAAACTTGCAGATAGGTTACATAATGTTTTGACCCTTCATTACTTCCAAGACAAGCAAAAAGCAAAAGATATTGCTGATGAAACTCTTAAATTTTATGCGGGTTTTGCTTATAGATTGGGTTTTATGAATGTTGGGAGATTGCTTCAAGAAGCTTCTTTTTACTATTTTTCTGATGAAGAACTATATGAAAAAATCAGAAATATGATTGATACAAAAGAAGTTTTTATCCTTGAACAAATCGATAATTATTCCAAGGATCTTAATCTTGCTCTTTCTAAAATTTACCAAAATCCACCCCAACCTGTTATTTACCATAGAAAAGAATATGAGATTTATAATTTGACAAATCAATTGCAGGATCCTGATGAACTTACAGATTATGTTGAATGTATAATACCAATTCCTGAAAATGAGATTAATTCACTTTATCATATAGAATCTGCTCTAATAGAACAATTTGGCTATGAAAATGTTTTCAATCATAGTGAGGGTAAACAAAAAATTGGCGATTATTCATTCGAAGCAATCAAGCTAAGGGTGAAAAAACCTGGACTTGAAAGTCTTGATATTACGATAATGAATTCCGAGAATTATGACATTCTAGAAAATTTTGTAAAACCCGATATTTCCAAACAAATTCTGAATAGTAAGCTTTTAGAAATCAATGAGAAGGAATTAGAATTATGGGGAGATTGGATGTATGATTTGATTTTTGAGAAGGGCGAAGAAGCAATACCAGAAATTTGGAACTCAATTCAAAATAATGTTTTTGCAGAGAAGATTTCTGTATATTCAGTTGACCAAAAAGTTATAAATCTCCCCCAGAATTCGACTGTTTTGGATTTTGCTTTTGCTGTTGCGGGAGAAACAGCTATAAATTTTATAGGTGCAAAAATTTCAAATAATACTTATGATTATCGACATAGGCTTGAAGGGGGCGAAAGCGTGCAAATCCTTTTTGCAGATGAACCTCAGTATTCACCATATTGGCTCGATTATATTAAAGATTTCCACGCAATTGGAATATTGAATCATTATCTTCGCAATTCAGCTCAGGTTTCAAATCCTTCTATTTTGGAAAATACACAAACACCAGTGAAAAAAAATAATTTTGCTATTTTAAATAATGGATTTATAGCAAACCTGCTTATAAATGGTATTGATCGCATTTCACTGCTTAATGATATTTCAAAAGCTATTGGCAATGCCGATATTATCAGTACTGTTCTCGAAAGCAATTCGTTTGATAATACTTTTGAAGGCACTTTTCAAGTAAAAATAAAAGATGCGACAAGCCTTAATGCGTTATTGTTAAATTTAT
>DAOTPH010000278.1:0-2039 GCA_035451765.1 Bacteroidota bacterium
CAATGTAAATAGATTATGCAAAAGAGGGCTTTAGCCCTCTGCGGAACATCCCCCTCCCCCCTTTTTTAAGGGGGAATTTGCAACAGTTGGCTTTAGCCACCAGCAATGTTTTGCCATTTCTTGTACACCCGGAGGGACTCGAACCCTCAACCACTTGATCCGAAGTCAAGTACTCTATCCAATTGAGCCACAGGTGCATCTAATTATTTTTTACGCCATTTTACGTCGTAATAACCGGGCCTTTCTTCTATTGCTTTTTTAAAGAACTCATCCCCATATCCAACGCCCTTTGGATTTCTACCATTACCAACATTTACATCATTAATATATCCATCATTATATTTCACTACAAGCGTTTTCCAAAGCTCACGCCATCTTTCTACCGTCATTTCTGCTTGCGAGTATGAATAATCTGTTAAAAATTCAATTGCTAAATTCTTATCCTTCTGATAAAGATCCACTGCTGCTTTTTCTATTGACGGTTGATATGCAAAAAACTTATTTTCCAATTGCGATTGTACTATTTGAATATCTTTAATAATATATGAATATTTTGTATATGCAAGATTTGCTACAAGATTGAATACCCAAAATGCACTGGAAAAATCAAATTCCTTTATGCTTCCACCTGTAAATGATTTTGGAGGTCGTGTCATCGAACAATATAGCGGCATATACACATTTGAATAGTTATCATCTACACCATACCAAAAAACTCCCGCAATTTCCCTTGGCAAAAATGACCGCATCTGTGATACAAATGAGAATGCACATTGTTGAGACGATATAGGCCTTTCCCAAGCATAAGTCATTGTATCACCTGTTATTTTCCATTCGAGGGGTTTCCATCTATAGGGATTCCCGAAAGGTCCCGCAGCAATTCCTTTTGTCATATCATAAGGAGTGCCTTCAAAATGGTCACGAATTAATGAAATTACGTCTTGAACCGATAGTTTTTTATCAGGTTTTATATAAAGTGGATATGGCTTTGCCCCCTCTACTGCTCTCCAATAATCATCTGATAAATTTAGCGATGGTGCTGCTCTGCGGAATAAGCTCCATATTCTTCCCTCGCAAACAAGCAATGTTGAAGGATCATTTGGAGAATAAGCACGCTGAAAGCTAAATTTTCCATCAGTTTTGGGATTATAATAATTATGTTTTATTGCGAAATCAATTACATCTTTCGAGTACAAACAGTTTTCAGGATCATTTAGTGGAAAATCTTGTATGCGTGATTGATTAGCGTGCGCCGAAATATAACCGTCAGGAATACGCACTGCTACCCATACTGCACCTTTTTCCCAAGGACCTTTTGAAATCATTTCCAATATCCATACTTCATTTGGGTCAGCAACCGAAAATGACTCGCCCGAACTGTAATAGCCATACTCTGCAACTAAATCGGTCATTATTTTTATTGCTTCTCTAGCTGTTTTTGCACGTTGCAATGCTAAATACATAAGCGAACCGTAATCAACGCGTGCGGTTGTATCTCTTAGCTCGGTGCGTCCTGTGAATGTAGTTTCGCCAAGGCTTACTTGATATTCATTAATATTCCCAATTACCCCATAAGTATGTGGCACTTGCTTGATTTTCCCAAGATGTTTGCCTGTATCCCATTCATATACATCAACAGAATCCTCTTTATGATCCATTGGCGATTTATAATAAAGTGGGTCCATAAATCCACCTGCATCAGCATTATATGTAATCATAGTTGAGCCGTCAACAGTTGCCCCCTTCGATACCAAAAGATTTGTGCAAGCAAAGCTGCTATTTAAACTTATTAGAAAATATATAGCAATAATTAAAAAGTATTTTTTCATAATGAAATATAGTGTATTTGAAAATTTAAAATTTTCAAATTAAGAAATCTCAAAAAAATAGCAATATATGGTATGTAGAGACGCAAAATATTGCGTCTCCAAAATGGGATTTTTCTATCGCTGAGAGCTGAAGCCCTCTTCCGAATAACATCCCGCTACCCCCTTTGTTAAGGGGGAATTATCAAAAGTAGAGACGCAAAATATTGCGTC
>DAOTPH010000279.1:0-2029 GCA_035451765.1 Bacteroidota bacterium
AACAATTCTACCGTGGATTTCGATGAATGGCAAAATGCAATCAAGCGTATTCTTGATTTCTGTAAGTTCATTATTTACAGCAATGCGAATTGCTTGGAAAACTCGCGAAAGGGAATCTGTAAGATGTTTTTGCGGAACGCATTGAGCGACAATATCGCGAAGGTCGAATGTTGTCGAAAGAGCATTGCTACGGCGGACCTCGACGATCCGCCGTGCAATTTTGCGAGAGTATGGCTCTTCTCCATACTGCCATAAGATCCGCTCAAGCTCTTCTTGTGTAGCTGACGCAAGCAGGTCTTTTGCTGTTACACCATTGGGAGAAAATCTCATATCCAAATCTGACTGCGTCCGATAGCTAAAACCCCCCAGTTCGCTATCGATTTGTTTGGATGAGACTCCCAAATCAAGCAAAAGTCCTGCAATTTTACCAAATCGTTCAGCTATGCTGCATGCCTCGAAATAACTCTCATTATAGAGTTGTAATCGTGGTGGATTTTTCGATAATTCATCTGCAAATCGCTTTCGGCAATATTCAATTGCATCAGGATCTTTGTCTATTCCTATAACCTGTCCATTATTGCCAAGTCGCTCGAGGATTGCACTTGTGTGGCCACCTCCACCAAGTGTTCCATCAATATAAATCCCATCGGGATTATTTATCAAATAACTAATCGCTTCCTCTTTCAATACAGGAATGTGATAATTATAATTTTCCAATTTATGTCAATTTTCTTGTCATTACTTCTTCGGAAATTTCATCGAATTCCTTTTCATCACGCGATAAAATATATTCCCGCAATTTCTCAGGATTCCAGAATTCCAAATGGTCAAGCACACCAAGTATTTCCACTTCGTTTTCAATACCCGCAGGTTTCAAATATTTCTGTGGAATTGTTAAACGCTGCTGTCCATCCAATTGCAATTCAGTAGCATCCATCAAATAACGACGCAAAAAGAATATACCTTTTTCGGCAAATTGATTTACTGCTGTAAGTTTTTTCTCAATTTGCTCCCACTCATCTTTTGGATAAGCGTAAATACATCCGTCTCGTCCAATATTCAGCACAAATGTCCCCTCAGCTTCAGAAGAAAGCGAGCGCAACATCCGGGCGGGTATTTTCACCCTGCCTTTGCTATCAATTGCATACTTTTCGCTTCCCTTGAAACTCGACATTTTGCCTTTTGCACTTTTAAAAAATACAAATATAATAAAACTTTGGGAAATTGTTCCACTTTAATAAAAATTTTTGGGAAAATATTCCACTATCTTTTAAAATTATATCTTGAACCCACTATATAAATCTTAAGCCAATAAATTTATATTAAATAATTAAAAAAAAGCTTGACATTTAATATTTATTTAGTATATTGCTTTTATAAATATGCTCTTTTCATTTTTCTTTTTTCAAAATATCATTTAGTAAGCAAATACAACCCCCATTATGATTAAGCGATAAAATTGAATTATATATTATTTTCTAATCCATAAATGGAGTATGTTATATGAAAAAATTAATTCTCACTTCTGAAAAGACTTCACGTAAGTCTTTATATTAACTGGTAATTCATTTACAAGAAATAAATTAATAATAATAAAATAAAGGAGGATAAAAAAATGAAGAAAATTATTTTTAATAAGCTTCTATATTATGTAAAGAAGAATAATGAAGGATTTCTAAAATTAGGAGTGATTTTTTGTACAGTATTATTTTCCACTTGCATTATTAATGCCCAATGGGAGAGGACGTATTGGTATAATGGAACTGAAGACAATCAAGTATCGAATTTTTATTTTTTTGGAGATACTATAATTTTAAATGTTCCTAATAAGGGGCTTATACTTTCCAAAGATTTTGGAAAAAGTTGGAAAATCTCCAATGAAAATAATGGATTACCTAAAGGAATGTATCCATATTCAACCGTAATAAAGGATAATACTATTTTTATCAGTGGTAAGCTTTTTTTAATAGCTTCAACTGATTTTGGGGAAACATGGCAAGATAAAACACCTCACATACCAGAATTAAAT
>DAOTPH010000280.1:0-2028 GCA_035451765.1 Bacteroidota bacterium
ATTGAACGCTGAACTTTTGTTCGTGTTGCATTTTGGAAGCAATGTGTTAAATAGACATCCACTCTTTCGGGATTCTGTCCCTTAGCTACAGTAATCTCAAAATTTTGCTCAATATATTCGGGATGATTATCCAACATAAAGAAAGAAATAAATAGAAATAATTAATTAAAATGTTCCGGTTCGTTTTATAACGATTAATGTTCTATCATCATTGAATTGAGAGGAAGTTGAAAATTTTTGAACCTCCTCAATAATTTGAAGAGCAATTTCTTTAGCACTAAGATCACGATATTTCAAAATCAATTCTTTGATACGGTCATAGCCGAAAAATTCATTTTTTCCATTTTCTGCCTCGACTATACCATCTGTAAGCAAAATGAGGATATCGCCAATTTTCATTCTGATATTTTCGATATTAAATTTTTGATTCGGGACCAAACCTAAAATACCACCTGTGGATTGAAGCAAAGAAAATCTATCGCTTTCTCGACGATAATGAATTGGTTCAGTATGACCAGCATTTGCATAAAGTACAAGACGGTTTGACGATTCTGAAAGCTCGCAATAAAACAATGTTAGAAATCTTTCTAAGGGGAAAGTTTCATAAACAAGATTATTAAGGTGGTACATCAGGCTAGATATTTTAGGAACAAATTTATGAGCCATAGAAATAGCGCCCGAAACAAATAGAGCTTGAATTGCAGCAGTTAAGCCTTTGCTTGAAGCATCACCTATTAAAATAGCTAATCTATTTTCTTCAGTTTCAAGACTTGGGAGGTAATCAAAAAAATCACCACCAACATCACTATCAGGAACGCATATCCCATAAATTTCAAAATCGGAAAAATTAATAGAATGGTCGGGGAGTAAATTTCTCTGAATTTCGGAGGCACGAGCAAGGTCTTGGCGAATTTTTTCTTGACTTTGAATCAACCGAAAATCGTGTAATCTTGTTGATGCAATTGTGCTAATAATTGACAATGTTTCATAGAAACTTTGTAATATTTCGGGTGCATTGAAACCAAGAACATATTCATAAAATCTGCCCCATTTTGTACGAACAATCTCTCCAACTCCAGTAGCAGAATAAATAAATATCCCACTTTCTTTTAAAAGTTTATCGGTCTCATATTGTAATTTTGTTTTTTCGCTATGCAATTCTTTAAGGATAGGTTGGTCATCAATATTCAAAATATAATTATCAGGAATTTTATTAACATTACCATACTGAAAAAGTAATCTATATGCTTTTTTATCAGGCAATAATTCCCAGATACGTCCCCCTGTGATTTGAAATTCAGGACTCTCGACAACCTGCCTGACTAAATTTTGTAAAAAAGTGCGCTCATCTGAAAATTTCTGACTTGAGATTTGCTCGACTAATTTATAAATTCGCTTTTGTGTTTTACTTGCTGAATCCATAGAATATTACAATAATTTTAATACACTCAATGCATTGCTAATTTTATCTAAATTAGATTTTGCAATAGGAACTAATGGAAGACGAACATAAGGTTCAATTAGTCCCATTAATCCAAGCGCAGCTTTGACGGGGACAGGATTAGTTTCAATAAAATTAAGTTGCATTAAATCCAGTAATTGATAATGAACCTCGCGAGCTTTCACAAAATCGCCTGAAAGTGCAAGCTGTACCATTTCTTTCAGCTCTGTTGGAGCAAAATTTGATAGAACCGAAACTATACCTTTAGCACCAATTGACATCAAGGGCAATGTTAGAGCATCATCACCACAAAGAAGCACAAAATTTTCAGGTGCGAATTTAATTATATTCATCGCTTGCTCAAGATTGCCTGAGGCTTCTTTTGTGGCAACAACATTTTTGCATTGTTTTGCGATTTCAATTTGTGTATCAGCAGTAATATTTACAGCAGTTCTTCCTGGAACATTATAAATAATTTGTGGTAGATCAACTTGCTCGCTAATAGCAAGATAATGTTGCAATAATCCTAGCTGTGTTGGTTTATTATAATATGGTGCAACGAGCAATAAAGCATCAGCACCCTCGGA
>DAOTPH010000281.1:0-2028 GCA_035451765.1 Bacteroidota bacterium
TTCGCATTCTGAAATTGTAAATCAAGATTACTTTCTCCAAAATTGGATATTGTCGCTTTTAGATTTTTTGGAAAATTCTCGCATTCAAAATATCTTCCATTAATTATTGAATCGCCTACTAATTCGGGTTGTTTTATATAATGTAAAATATTAGCACCTGATTGTGAAAATATTGCTGGTGGAATTGAAGCATATTGATCTTGATTTGGATTTTCAATTTCAAGCATTGCAACAAGATAAAATATTGTATCGGGAGCAGGGAGGCTTATTTGTTGTGTCCAATTTGGAGATGGATCTGTGATTTCTGCAATTTGCTTCCAGGTGCCACTTTCAGGTTTCAAATATAATTTTAATGGTTTGTTAATGGGTTTGCTTCCTGTTAAATTGAAGCTTCTAAATACAGTTCTTGATGTATCTGTCGAAAATCCATAATAAGGTGCAGCATTTGGGGTTACAAGTGTTAAATTGGATTGCGAGCCATAATTAAAACGAATTCTACCATAAGATCCTGTTTCAGATCCATTTTTTCCACCACTAATTTCCAACGAGGAATTGTCATAAATTAATTTAGTGCTTGCAATAATTGAACCGCCCGAGCCATTTCCACCATTTCCATCTCCATTACCACCGTTTGCGCCATTTGCTTTCAAACTAATTCTATGCAATTCTCTGCCATATATTGAAATTGCACCACCACCACCGCCGCCTGAACCTGAATATGTATCGTATCCCTGCGGATTGCCGGATGCACCACCCGAACCCCCTGCAAGTGGGATGATCATTATATTACCATAACTTAACCCTTTAGAATTGTTTGGTCCTGTGCCATTAATAGCAAATCCTGCTGAACCACCTGCTAAATTTTGTTTATTTCCTGATCCCCCACCATACGCTCCATTCATCATACAATTGTTTCCATCGTTGCAACCTTCCCCCGATTTGCCAAAAGGATGGCCAGTTGCTCCTCCTGACGATTCGTATTGACCTCGAATGGGAGCTGCAACACCATTTAAGCTTGTACCAGCACCCCATGAGCCAATTCCCCAATTTTTAAATTCATTAGTTTTACCCGGAATTCCTGAATTGTTCCTTCCTCCAGGACCACCTCCTACAAATCCGTTTCCACCATCATCGCCAATATTATTGTCGAATAATCCAACATCGTGGAATCTTCCACCACCACCACCTCCACCAGGTCCTGCATCTTGAATGCGTGGTAAGCCTCCGCTTAAATCAATCACTGTATTTGTATTTCCTGTAATAGGACCTTTTGCCAAAAGTATATAAGGTAAATATGCTTGATTGCCTGAGTCGGGTGAATTTAACGGATCGCAATCATTTAAAGATACAGAATATCTTCTATTTCCGAATATTGCAGAATCGATTATCATTGCACCGCGCCGAGAACGTTTCCCAAGAGCACCTTGTCCAAGTATGGAATCAGTTCTCGCTGACACATCCCCCATATGAAACGGTTGCACAATATAAAATGTATCTATATTTGAATAACTTCCATTTATAAATACTCGTATTGGTATTCTATATTCAGGATTTAATTGCTGCCAATCCCACGAATTTGGTTTTACATTAGGGTTGACAAATACTTGCGAGGATATCATTCGACCATCCCAACTTATAATGACTGGACCGAAAATAATCTTTTGAGTATCTATTGGATTTAATACTTCTAAACGAATTTGGTCGCCTACATTATTTAAATAAAATCCATCTGTCCCAAAATTTCCCATTTTATCCGCTGGTCCTATTATTTCAATATATGTATTAAAATCGGGTGTTCCAATATCCGGTAAGATATACGAAATGACAGGTTGAGCAAATGTGTTCAATGGAAAAGCTAATATTATCAACCAAAATACAAAGATTTTTTTCATCTTTCATCTTTAATTAGGTTATAATTACAAATTACAAAATTTTTATGCAATAATAGTATAAAAATTTTATTTCTTGGTCATTCCGAGCCGATTATGAATTGTCATTCCGAGTCGATTATGAATTGTCATTCCGAGT
>DAOTPH010000282.1:0-1991 GCA_035451765.1 Bacteroidota bacterium
TCAATCGGTACAAATATTTATTTTAATTCTTTTAGATATTTTTTAATTGATAATTCATTAAATTCAACGTTGAATTCATATTATAATATAGATATTAATTTATCTTATATAATAAAATTATTATCAAATAAATTTACTATATCCCTAATTATTAAAAATATTACAAATCAAACTTATGAAATAATAAAAAATTATCCGATGCCAAAACGAAATTACTTAATATCAATAAATTATAACATTCACTAAATAATATTAACAAATATTTCTATTTATATAATAAAAAATAAGATATAAAATATGTTTCATAAAAATAAAAACAAAATGTATATTAAAAAAATTATTTTTCCCTTATTTCTTCTTATACTTGTTTCTTGTTCTAAGACACCACAACCCATCGAACCTAATAATTCAGAATATTCAAAACCATCAGCATTTATTTTATGCGAGGGATTGTATGGCTATAATAATGCAACATTAACAAGATTTGATATTCAAACAAATAATTGCGATTTGGATTTTATAGGGCATAACAATCCAGGTTATCAATTAGGTGATATCGCTAACGATGCATTACTAAAAGGAGATAGTTTGTTTGTGCTTGTATCTTCTTCAAAAGTATTATATCTAATTGATGCAAAAACAGGAAAAATATTAAAATATATAAACTTCGAGGGTGACCGTTATCCACGTCGTTTAGCTATTGCAAATGACTCAATTATATATTTTTCTGATGCTTACGATAATTCAATTAATGAAGTTAACATTAATCAGTCAAAAATTACAAAGTGTATAAAGGTAGGACCCCAACCTGAAGGTTTATTTTACTATCGGAATAAAGTATATGTTGTAAATTCAGGGTGGGGGGATTTAAATAAAGCAAACCCGGATGCAGGCACATTATGGATTATAAATCTCAATTCAAATAATATTGACAAGAAAATTAATATTGGTCCAAATCCCGTTGAGATAATTCTTGATAGCCTTAATAATAGATATTTTATTACATATTACAATTTCCCATCAGAGATTGATTCACTAGGTGGAATATTTGAATTTGATTTGCAGAATAATATGAAATTAATGCAGTGGCAGGGTAATTTTACAAATGCATTATATGATGAATCGCATAATTCAATATTTGCTATTGTAAAAAATTTTTCAAATAATTCAACAAATTTTTACAGTGGTATAGCGGCGATCAATCTCAATGACAATACTTTAAAACAAATTATCAAAAATAATGCTCCACAAAATACGTGGTATTCGTTGGCTTTTGATAAAGTGAGAAATTATATCTGGATAGGCAATGCAAAAAATTTTCAAGTCAATGGTGAAGTGCTTATATATGATTTAGATAACCTTACTGTACCGATTAATTCTATTGAAACGGGCATAAATCCAAATAAAATTCTTTTCTATAACTAAAATTCAATTAAGTTACATAAATTTGTATTTTAATAAAAAATTTGGATTTATCAATGAGCATTCTTGTTAATAAAAATACAAAGTTAATTGTTCAGGGTATAACTGGTTCAGAAGGCACTTTCCATACTTCACAAATGCTTGAATATGGTACAAATATAGTAGGAGGGGTGACACCTTTAAAAGGTGGGATTGAATATATCGGCAATGAAGAATATAAATTTCTCCATGCCGTTCCTATTTTTAATACTGTTAAAGAAGCTATAAAGGAAACAAATGCAAATACAACCATTATATTTGTTCCACCAGCTTTTGCAGCGGACGCAATAATGGAAGCAATTGAATCGGAAATAGAACTCATTGTAACTATTACTGAAGGAATACCTACAAGCGATATGATTAAAGTCTATGAAGCATTAAAATCATCAAAATCACGAATGATTGGTCCTAATTGTCCTGGAGTTATAACACCTGGAGAGGCAAAAGTAGGTATTATGCCTGGATTTATTCATAGAAAGGGACATATTGGTGTGGTATCTCGCAGTGAGACATTGACTTATGAAGCAGTT
>DAOTPH010000283.1:0-1979 GCA_035451765.1 Bacteroidota bacterium
CCCGGTTACGAGGTTAAGTTTTTGCAGAATACTTTTTGTGGTATCCTGCTCGATAAGTGGAAGCCTCTGACGGGCAAGCGCCTTGAATTTTTCTATACTTTCAGCATCAAGTACTTCATCAAGTTGATCAATGTTGACACTTGTTGGTAGTTCATCCCATAAATCTCCTGTTTTCTCCCGAAGAAATGAAGAAAATTCTATTCCAGAAAGCTCTTGCGTAGTACTGCCAACTCTAATATAAAATTTCCCGTCATAAGAAACAGGAAAAGAAGCTACGGGTATTTCAACACTTTGATTTTCAACTTTCACCATAATCCCATCTCTCGAAGAATTGATTTTAACTTCTCATCTGCATCTTTGCGCTCTTCTTCAGCTTCCTGCAGTTGCACCACCACGTCTTCAAGGTCAAGGGTATCGTCCTCGCCATTTTGCAACACATACCGCGAGGGGCTCAGGTTATAATCGTTTTTTACAATTTCCTCGTAAGAAACTATTTTGCTTATACCTTCGCTTTCCTGCCACTTTTGATAAATATTATAAATTTTCTCAATGCTTTCATCGGGCAAAAAGTTCTTTGGGCGTCCTTTCGCGAACAATTTTGAGGCATTAATAAGCAATACATTATTTTGCTTTTCCTTTGGTTTTGCTTTATTTATAATAAGAATAATACCAGGTGCGGTAGTATTATAAAACAAATTCTCGGGTAGCAAAATCACTGATTCAACCAAATCATTATCTACAAAAGCCTTGCGAATATCACGCTCCCGATTTGAACCTAAATTTCCCGAACCACGTGAGACAGCTCCCGTATCCAAAACAACAGCCATTTTGCCTGTATCTTTTAAGCTTGCATACATATGTTGCACCCAACCCCAATCAGCACTGCTTTTTGGCGGTGTTCCAAAGCCAAATCTTCCGAGACCATCCTTTTCATAAATGCTTGTGTCTATATTATTCTGATTCCACATCGGGTTTGCAAGCACAATATCAAATTGTCTCAATGTGCCATCAGGGTTTTTAGTAGCAGGATTTGTCATCGTATTGCCAAGATGGATTTCAGCGTTTATATTATGAATAAACATATTCATTCTTGCCATAGCATAAGTATTATGCAGAATTTCCTGACCAAAAAATTTTAATGGTTTGATATTCGGGTCATCATCATATTTCTTATGAAAAAGTAGAAAACATTTAATTAGTAATCCACCTGAGCCGAGGCAAGGGTCATAAATTTCATTGCCTTCCGAGGGATCCATAAGGTTTGCCATTAATTGAGCTACTTCTCTAGGGGTATAGAATTCGCCTGCACTTTGCCCAGAACCTTCAGCAAATTTCCGAAGCAAATACTCATAAGCTTGTCCTATAATATCGGGGTCTGCATTTTGTTTTCCAAGTCTGTGTTTGTCAAGAATTTGAATTAATGATTTAAGATTATCATCGTCTAGCACTCGTTGCCCGCCTGCCGTTTGATTAAAATCTGTAATATCGATAACTCCTTCGAGTTCTGGATTTTCTTTTGCAATTGCTTTCACTGCATCTGTTAGAAATCCCCCAACATCTGTGGTTTGCTTTTTAATTTCAGACCAACGTGCCTTGTCAGGTATTTTTATACGGACAAGACTGGGGTTCTTGTCAAGTATTTTTTCTACTTTAGATCTATCACCATAATATTTGACTAATTCTTCAAATTCGTCATCATAAACATCCGAGAGCCGTTTGAGGAATATCAATGGCAAAATGAAATCTTTATATTTGGGTGCATCAATAGGACCGCGAATTGCGCAAGCAGCTTCCCATAGCCAATTTTCAAGTGTTTTTATATCAAGTTTTTCCGTATTGTTATTAGAATCTTCTTTTCCCATCAAAGTATATAAATTATTAAAATGCAAATTACAAATATTACTCAAAAAATTGTTTTTTGCAATTCAATCTTTGCAGGTGGCTAAAGCCATCTGTTGCTCATCAGGTTCTCCCGCAGC
>DAOTPH010000284.1:0-1970 GCA_035451765.1 Bacteroidota bacterium
CCCATGTATAAAGTCCAGCATCGTGGTCATCGCCCCATATTGGTTGCAATCCATAGTTGCCAATTGGGTTTAATTCTTTTAATTCATTTCTGCCAGGAGTTAATGTTTTAAATGCTGACATTGAAATTCTTCTATTTCCATCAATGCTCGGTGCTTCCTCCCCGCGACATTCTGCACAGGGACAATTATCTCGCAATGTTTCAAGTTTAATTGTGCCGCTAAAGCCATCACTCCACTCTGCATATAAAAGATATGGTTTGGGTCGTACAATTTTTGTTGGTATTAAATTCATTTTATATTTTTATTTTATTTATTTTTTTTGATTCACATATTCGTGGGAATGACCTAATTACACAAACACTGTAGAGACACCATCCCTACCGTCTCTACATAATGTAGGAGCAATTCATGAATTGCCCCTACAACTTATTGCATCAATTACATAAAGTTCAATACGATTTCCTGCTTCGTTGGGCCTGGATGTATAAATGCCTTCCGTATAAGCTTTTTTACCACATTGAATGGCTGCTTTACTCAATTGATCAATTAACTTTTTGTTTTGTTTATCTGAAGATTCAAATGTTACAACATTAAATCCTGTCAATGCTTTTATTGCCAATGGAAAAGGTATGCCTTTTAATGGTTCTAAAAATTTAATTATTACCTGTTCAAGTTGTTTTATATATTCATCATCCTTCATTTAATTGCCTTTTGGAATATCAGTATATTTTCTTTTTGCATAACATTATATAATCCAAATATAATCTTATCAATATTTTTTACCAATTTGAATCCAATTTTTTCAGCATATTCTATTGTAAATTCAACAGTGTTGACTTCCTGTCCTAAATATGTTGCATTGCCTAAAATTATTGCTGCAAATTTATTAGGTTTCAACACCCTGTACATCTCGTCCAAGCTCTTTTTCATATCATTATTATATAAGTCAATTCGTGTTTGGCCCTTTCCTCTTACCCCGATAAATTCTTCCCTGATTTCGGAAATATTGAATCCTAATTCTTTTAAAGAATGTGCATCATTAGAAACATAATCTAATGCAATAGAATAGGGTGGTGAGGTTACAATTCCATCAATTGAATTCTTCTCTATTAGCAATAATCTTGAGTCACTATTTCTTATATCTACTGTCCCTAATTTTAATTTCAATTTTTTGACAATTTCAACATAATCAGAAACCGATGCTATCATCAATTCTATATTTTTTAAAAATGAGTTTGAGAAATCCTTTCCTCTTCTTGCATTATCACTTATAGAAACAAGTTTCGCCATTTCAAAAAAGTTCCTGACCTTTTCCTCGGATATTATATTAATTGTTTCATCAATAGTTTGATCCTCTAAATTTAATAATGAAGGTTTAATTCTTTTTATTACCTCATCTTTCCAATCTAGTATTTGGGGCAAAACATAAATTGATTCTGTTTTTACTTTGCTTAATAATGTACATAATGGAGAAATATCTATTCCAACGCAATTGATGCCTAAAAGCTGAGCTTCGACTGCTGTTGTGCCACTTCCAATATATGGGTCCAGCACTATATCTCCTTCATTTAATCCAATAATATTTAATAATGCTCTAATCATTTGAGGGTGGAATTTCCCTTTATATGGATAAATCCAATGTGTGAGATATTGATTGACAGACCGCGTCCGATTTTTTTGGATTATTTGATAATAGTTTGTTGGTTTTCCATTTACATATTTGAAATATGCTAACTTTTTGATTAATGGATTTTCATCTATGTTATTTAAAAAATTGAATTTTCTTAAGCCATTTGTAATTTTGAAATTTACACCTAAAGATTGTAATTCGAGTTGTGCTAATGCAAGTTCATAAATAAATTGAACATTATCGAGTAGTATTAATTGCTCATCTTGATTATAATGTTCCGATTTATAAGCCCAAAAATCACTATTTCCATCTGATTCCTTCGTCATTTTATTTTCTTTAA
>DAOTPH010000285.1:0-1959 GCA_035451765.1 Bacteroidota bacterium
TTCGCTACGATTATCGATTTGCACTCTATAACCCGCTTGCGTGAAATCATCTTCTAATTTTTTTGCATAATCAATTTGCTTATCGCTAATAGGCAAAATTATCGCCTGAATTGGTGCAATCCATACTGGGAAATTACCTGCATAATGCTCAATTAGTATCGACATAAATCTTTCCATTGAACCAAATGGTGCGCGATGAATTATAACTGGACGCTTCTTCTGATTATCTGCATCGGTATATTCAAGCTGGAATCTCTCGGGCATAACATAATCCACTTGTACGGTTCCAAGCTGCCATTTTCTGCCGATAGCATCCTTAACAATAAAATCAATTTTTGGACCATAGAAAGATGCCTCACCTATACCAATAGTATAATTTAACCCCATTTTATCAGCAACCTCCTTTAATTCCTTTTGTGCTTTTTCCCAAGTTTCAATATCGCCTGCCCATTTTTCTGAATTCTCATCACGGAACGATAAACGAGTAGTTACTTCCATATCGAATGTTTTGAAAACAAGCTGAGTTAATTCCACTGTGCTTTTGACTTCATCTTTCAATTGCTCGTGAGTGCAATAAATATGCGCATCATCTTGAGTAAAGCCACGAACTCGTGTAAGTCCTGTTAGCTCACCTGATTGCTCATAACGATATACTGTGCCAAATTCTGCAAGCCTTAATGGCAAATCACGATAGGAACGTGGTTTTGAAGCATATATTTGATGATGATGAGGGCAATTCATAGGTTTTAGTAAATACTCTTCGTCTTCAACCTTCATCGGTGGAAATTGCGAATCAGAATAATATGGATAATGCCCTGAAGTTTTGTAAAGATTCAAATTGCCAATATGGGGAGTAATGACCTCAACATAGCCACGCCTAAGCATTTCATCTTTCAGAAAGTTTTCCAATTTTCTGCGAATGAATGTTCCATTTGGCAACCAGACAGGTAACCCTGGACCTATTGCTGGAGAAATCATAAAAATATCCAATTCCTTGCCTAATTTTCTATGGTCGCGCTTTTCGGCTTCCTCACGCATTTTCAAAAATTCATCGAGCATTGATTGCTCGGGAAATGTTATGCCATATATACGTGTGAGCATTTTATTATTTGAATCGCCTCGCCAATATGCACCTGCAATATTTAAAATTTTTACTGCTTTTATCAAACTTGTAGTTGGTAAATGAGTTCCACGGCATAAATCTGTGAAATCGCCTTGTTTATATAATGTTATTTCGTCATCCTTTAATCCTTCAAGAATTTCTAATTTATATGGATCGCCTTCCTTCTTGAAATATTCAACTGCATCATCCCAACTTATTTCAATTCTTTGGAATTCACCATCTTTTTGAGCAAGTTCCTTCATTTTCGCTTCGATTTTGGGTATATCTTCTGAGGTTAAGTTGATTCCATCAGGTAATTCCATATCGTAATAAAAACCTTGCTCAATTGCGGGACCGACACCAAATTTTGTTCCTGGATAAAGTGATTTCACAGCTTCTGCCATTAAATGAGCAGAAGAATGCCAGAAAATGTCCTTGCCTTCATCATCATCAAATGTAATAAACCTTACAATTGCGTCTTCATTGATTTTGTGGGATAAATCATATTTTTTCCCATTTACAAACATACCAATAACATTCTGAGCTAATTCAGGGGAAATTGACTTTGCTATCTCCATTCCTGTTGTTCCATCAGGGTATTCACGTTGCTGACCGTTAATTAAAGTAATTATCATTATGAAGTAATTTTATTAATTTAAATTTGACGAAATCATAATTGAATAATTTTTAATTTTGTTTTTATTTGAATTGTAATAATAACAATAATAAACCGTTAATATTAATGAATTGATTTAGTGTATTTTTAAAATGAAAAGCAGACTCTTATCCGGCTTTTGCTTTATTTTAGCAACAATTAATATTTATGGACAAACCAATTCTAATATTAAGCAGATTGA
>DAOTPH010000286.1:0-1951 GCA_035451765.1 Bacteroidota bacterium
AACCATACGCTCCACCATTATCCTTGACACCATTTGAATCGGGATATAAATCTCTATCACCAATATTTTGAAGATAAACATCATAAGCATCGCTTCCTCCTTTTGAGCTATCTCCAATAGGGGAGAGAAAACCGAATTCGATAACTTCTTTTGATATACGTAATCGCAATAATATGCAATAGAATCAACGAAATCAGGGATACCATTATAATTATTGTCAGTCAGATCCACTGAATGAACACCAGATGTATCATAATGTATCAAAAACAACCCTGAAGGTGATGGAAATGTTTTTTGATTGATTGGACGCCCTGCGTTATCATAATAAATATTTTTAAGGATTTTATTTTTTGTATCTTTAATTTGGAAGGTTAAGCATTTATTATCATTTGCAAGTGTATCGAAATTCTGAACTTTTGCATTTGCAATAAATGGAATAATAAAGAAAAAAAGATAAAATTTGCAAAATTTCATTTTTAGCAATAAGTAATAAAGCAAAAATAATAAAAAAGGGAAGAAAAATACCGATTAAAAATATCGATTATCTGAAAAGTTCCTTTATCATTCCCCAAGTTCGTCGGATACCACTTGTTTGATGTGTCACGGAAATTTGCTCTGAATAATTTCCATTTCCATCAGAGAAGTTAATTTTTAATCGATATGAATATATTTTGGCACTTTGTGTTGTGGAATTATCTCCATTTTTTAAAAATGCTTCCTCATCAACAAAACGATATGAGCTGGGTTTTCCTTTGGCGTCAAGAGTTTTAATTTTCTGGAAATTTTGATTATTTGAAGTGCGCTCGATGTCGAAATTTTTAATTTGCGATTCGTCTGTTGTTTCCCATTCAACTATTATGTCCGCATTTTGAGAAGTTGCACGAAAGGACCTTAAATAACTATCAGTAGCAAATAAAACAACTACAGCTGACAAGAGAAAAATGGAAAATATAGTAATTGCCTTTTTCATAAAATCAAAATTAATAAAAAAAATAATAAAAATTATATAAATATAATTATTTTAAAAATTATTTTTTAATAATAAAGAAATAATACAATAAATATTGTATTTTTAAAAAAAAAATAACTAAATTTGTAATAAATAAAGTTGCGAAATTGTATATATATTTGAGATGAAGTTCGAGAATGAAAAAAGGCGATGAAAATAGCGAGCAAGAAACAATTATTGAAGCAGCCAAAATGTTCAAGGATGGGGATGCCGAAGCTTTTGAATTTTTATATAATCGATTTAAAAATATGATCTATCGTTTATGCTTGAAAATGCTTGGAGATGAGGAACTTGCTAAGGATTGTTTCCATGAGTCATTTTTGAAAGCTTATGAACACAGAACAGATATCAAGCCCGAGACTTTTCATAATTGGTTATATACAATTGCACATAATACTTGCATTAATTATCTTCGCAAGCAGAAAAGACAAGTTAAAATTGGTAATGATGATTATGGATTTAAACCACGAGGATATTTGAATATTGGAATGAAAGAAGCAATAAACGAAAAAATCCAATTATTACCAATTTTGCTACGGGAAGCATTAATTCTTAGAGATTATGAAGATTTGACTTATGAAAGCATTGCTGAAATTTTGAAAATTGACAAAAATACAGCACTCGTCAGAGTTCATCGCGCTCGACTTAAACTAAAAGAATTACTTGCACCACTTGTGAAAGAACTAAATGAATCTAACTGAATTAATATTTAAATATATTGATGGCACAATAACTCGAGAAGAAGATGCCATCTTGCGTAAAATGATTGAGGAAGATCCATCATTGAAGCGAGATTATAATGCTTTGCTCAATCTTGATTTTGAAATCAAAAATGATGTAAATGAAATCGATTATCCTGAGGAATTCTTCGAGAATGTCCAAAATGAAATCAAAAATAAAATTATTGTAGATAATAATAGGAGATTAGCACGAAAGAAAAAA
>DAOTPH010000287.1:0-1948 GCA_035451765.1 Bacteroidota bacterium
TAGCCCAAAAATACTTCCGCAAAACGGGAGTGCCGCAATATGATGAGCAGGGTAAGCCATTATTAGATAAAGATGGCAATCCTGTGCTTGGCTCGGAGACAAGCATAAAGCAGACTGTGCATCGCTTAGCATATACATGGCAATGGTGGGGTGAAAATAATGGCTATTTCGATACGCCCGATGACGCTCAGGCATTTTATGATGAAATTGTTTATATGATACTCAATCAAAATGCATCGCCAAACTCACCGCAATGGTTTAATACCGGCTTATCGACAGTATATGGAATAACAGGCAATAGGCAAGGGCATTATTATTATGACCCTGTGGATAAAGAAGTCAAGCAATCTAATGATGCATATTCACGCCCACAACCTCATGCTTGCTTTATCAATTCCGTGAAGGACGATTTGCTAAATCCAGGGGGGATATTTGACTTACTAACTCGGGAAGCGAGGATATTTAAATTCGGGAGCGGCTCGGGATCGAATTTTTCGCAATTAAGAGCAGAAGGTGAATTGCTTTCAGGAGGTGGTGTATCATCAGGCTTAATGAGTTTTTTAAAGGTATTTGACCGAGCAGCAGGGGCAATAAAATCAGGTGGCACCACACGGCGTGCTGCAAAAATGGTTATTTTAGATATTGACCATCCTGATATTGAGCAATTTATCGAATGGAAAGCAAATGAAGAACAGAAAGTAGCGGCAATGGTCACAGGTTCACGTATAATATCAAAATTCCTCACAGCAATTACAGATGAAGCAATTAAAAATGGTGCAAATCCAAAGGAAAATAAAGATTTAGAAAAATTAATTCAAAAAGCACTCAATCGTGGTGTCCCCTCAAATTATATAAAGCGATATTTGGATTTAGTTGAGCAAGGATTTAAAAATTTCAATTTTAAAGAATTCGATACAAATTATGAAGGGGAAGCATATTCAACTGTAAGTGGGCAAAATTCAAACAACTCTGTGCGGGTAACAAACGATTTTATGCGTGCAGTGGAAAATGATGAAATATGGGAATTGCGTTGGCGAACCACAAAACAAGTTGCAAAGACATTGCCTGCCCGCAATTTGTGGAATAAAATATTAATGAGTGCCTGGCAAAGTGCTGACCCTGGATTGCAATTTGACACTACAATAAATGAGTGGCATACTTGCCCAAAATCAGGCAGAATTAACGCAAGCAATCCTTGCAGTGAATATATGTTTTTGGATGATACAGCTTGCAACCTTGCAAGCCTCAATCTTATGAAATTCTATGATGAAGCAAATCAAGTATTCAAAATAGATGAATATCTTCATGCCGTTAGGTTATGGACAATTGTTCTGGAAATATCAGTATTGATGGCGCAATACCCATCTCCCGAAATGGCAATAAATAGTTATAAATTCCGAACACTTGGCTTGGGATATGCGAATCTTGGAACGCTACTAATGGTAAATGGCATACCTTATGACTCGCCCGAAGCACTTGCTTGGACCGGTGCAATTACGTCACTTCTTACAGCACAAGCATATAAAACATCAGCCGAGATGGCAAAGGAATTAGGTCAATTCGAGGAATTCAATATAAACAGGGAAGATATGTTGCGTGTGATACGCAACCACAGGCGTGCAGCATATAACGCAGTTCCAAGCGAATACGAAGGGCTAACAGTTCGCCCGAAAGGAATTAATCCAAAATTTGCTCCGAAATATTTAGTTGATGCTTCAAAAAAAGCGTGGGATGAAGCTCTCAAGCTTGGGGAAAAATATGGATACAGAAATGCACAAGTGTCTGTAATTGCTCCAACGGGAACAATTGGACTTGTAATGGATTGCGATACAACGGGCATTGAACCTGATTATGCAATCGTAAAGTTCAAAAAGTTAGCCGGTGGTGGATATTTCAAAATTATAAATCAATCCGTGCGCAAGGCATTGCAAAAATTAGGATACACAGA
>DAOTPH010000288.1:0-1946 GCA_035451765.1 Bacteroidota bacterium
TGGAATCTTTACCCTGTATTACCAATTATGGAAGGATTAAGCATAAAAAAATCAAATATTTAAATTTTTTTATTATATTTGTAATTACAGCATAAAGAAAATTGTGAAATGAAATCAGAAAAAAAAGAAATATCTGCTGATGCAGATAATTTCAAAGATTCTCATTTAAAAAAGGGCAATCAAAGCCCAAAAAATAAAGATGAGGACAAAACAAATTCGTTTTCTCATCCTTTTAAAACACAATTAAGAATTATATCTATTCTTCTTATTATTCTTTCTATATTTATTATATTGACTATTGTTTCATATTCCCGACTCGATATTGCTGCATCAAGTATAACACTAAATGATTTATTGGGTATAATCAAAAAAGATCCTGAGATATTGGCTCGGCAATCTATCACACAAAATTGGCTTGGACTTTTAGGTGCATATATTTCAAATATTTTAATTAATGGCACATTTGGATATGCAGTAATAATTTTGCCATTGCTTTTAATCTATTTTTCAATTAAATTATATCAAAAGCTCGCAATTTCACCTCGCTTGATTTCCAATATTTCCTTTGGGTTACTTATGACATTGCTTATATCGGGATTTTTGGGCGTTTTATCCAAATTCACTTGGATTGGCAATATTCCTTTTGAGTGGTATGGAAAGGTCGGATATTTTCTTGCTGCAATTGTAAATAAAATATTTGGTATAACAACAAGTCTCATATTATTTATTGCAGTTATTTTTCTCTCGATTTTCTATAAATTAAATTTCAAATTCTCAACAATTATTTCAAATATCAGCAATGGAATAAAGGAAACATTCAAACGAGAGCCTAAGCCTGATATAGATATTCCTCAAATAATCAAAAATGAAAATCATACCGAAGCTCAAAATAAAGTAAATAATAATTCAAATAATAACACAAATAGAGATACTCCAAAGCCCCAATCTCCTCCTATAGTCAGAGAATCGCCAAAATTTATTGAGCCAAAGCCAGCTGCAACAAATCAGCCAAAAAAAGAGGATTTAAAAATTCTAATAAAGCACCCAGAAGATGAAACGCCGAAAACTCAACCCACAGGGAATTATATTCCAAAAATACAACCTATCGACTTTACAAAAATTACTGTAAGCAATCCACAAATTCAAAAGGAAATCGCTAAGGAAAATAATTTAAGTGATAATGAAAAAAATGAAGATATAATTAAAGCAAATTCAATTTCAGAGCCAATTCCACCAAAAGAAAATGACATTAATGTATTACAAAATAGCAATGAACAAGTTGAAGAGCAAATGCCCGAGACAAGAATACTGCCTACCACTCAAACTGAACCTATGAAACAAAATATTGATCTAGAAAAAACAATAAGCCAAATTGTCCAAGAAAAAATATCAAAAGCTAATCCTATTCCTGACCCTCCAAAGCCCGAACCTCCAGAACCATCTAAACCACCCATTTCAATCAGTATGAATCAAATCAAGGAAAATAAAAGTACGTCAGAACTTCATTCATTAATTTATTCGGATTATTGGGATGAGCGTATAGATTATAAATTTCCAAGCTTAGAATTGCTTAATCCTCCATCAACAAAAAATGTTATATCGAGCGAAGAATTAGAAATGAATGCAAGGATACTGCGTGAGAAATTAGAAACATTTAAGATTGTAATTGATAATATAACAATAACACCGGGACCGGTAGTAACGCAGTATGAATTTGTGCCAGCTCCGGGAATAAAAATAAGTCGAATTGAATCACTTGCCGATGATTTGGCAATGGCATTAAAAGCAAAAGGTATTCGCATTATTGCACCAATTCCAAGCAAGGGAACAGTTGGAGTGGAAATACCAAATTCAAAGCCTTCTATTGTTCGATTTAGTGAAGTAGTTTCGTCGGAAAAATTTCAAAAAAGTACGGCAAAATTGCCAATTGCGCTGGGCAAAACAAT
>DAOTPH010000289.1:0-1941 GCA_035451765.1 Bacteroidota bacterium
TGCAAAAGCTTTAGCTCGTGTGCTGTTTGATTCCGAAGATGCATTAATACGAATTGATATGAGCGAGTATATGGAGAAATTCAATGTTTCGAGACTCATCGGTGCGCCTCCGGGTTATGTCGGATATGAAGAAGGCGGACAATTAACCGAGAAAGTTCGTCGTAAGCCATATAGTATTGTCTTGCTTGATGAAATTGAAAAAGCACACCCCGATGTATTCAATATTTTGCTCCAGGTTTTTGATGATGGCATTTTGACGGATGGATTGGGAAGAAAAGTTGATTTCAAGAATACAATCATAATTATGACTTCAAATGTTGGAACTCGCGATATTAAGACAGGTGGTCGCATAGGATTCACGCAAGAGACATTTGAAAGCGATTTTGAACAGATGAAATCCTCAATTGAGGAAAATATAAAACGTATGTTCAATCCTGAATTTATTAATAGAATTGATGATTTTATCATATTCCATAAACTCACTCGCGAACGTATTTATGAAATCATTGATATTCAAATGTCAGAACTAGAAAAGAGATTGCAAGCAAATCAGATGTCAATTCAATTAGACCAATCTGCAAAGGATTTCCTTGTAGAGAAGGGATTTGATGAGAAATTTGGTGCTCGTCCATTGCGTCGTGCATTGCAAAAGTATGTTGAAGATGAATTAGCCGAAGAAGTAATTAAAGGCACATTTAAAGATGGGGCATCTGCAATTGGTCATTATGATAAAGAGAAAGATAGGATAATATTTGAATTCACAAAATCTGATAAAGTGCTTGATGAAACAGAATTGTCTCCCGATGTTTTCAAATCAAAACAGAAGAAAACAGATATGGCAGAAGTAAAATAAAGAATGCTAAATGAACCTACGACTTAAGTCGTAGGTTCAAACTTTATAATAAATAATTTTATTTTCCTTTCTTTATTTAATTTTGGAAAAAAGCAATTAAAAATCATAAAATTTGCCAATAAATATTATTTATTCTTAATTATTTTGCCATTTGCAGAAAATATTGCATTATCCCAAATTGATACATCAGGTAATTACTTCCTTACTAATTTCAATAAGCAATATAGCACATATTTACTGGGAAATCAAGCAAATATTGCACTAAATACAAATTTTGGATTGTTTAATATCAAGCAGAATTATCAAGGCACATATCTAAAAATACTCAACAGATCTTTTCGAGATGATGAAGCCTGGTCGTTTGGCTATAGACATAAATTATTTGGAGATTTTGCGTTGAATTTTAATCAAAATTGGTTTTTAATATCTAATAGTCGTGATATAGGATTGAGCCAGCTTTCGCGTTTGAATGGATTAATTGGTATTTCGTATTTGCCAGGCGAAAGTTCACAAATACAATTAATGTATGGTTATGAAAATAATAAGCAATTGGATTTACAATCGAAAGGAAATATTATAAATTTTAGTGCCTATCAGAAGGATTATAATTTTCAAGATTTTATATTAAATACTGATTTATCTTTAAATTTTCTTAATTTAAATCAAGGAAGGAAAAATCAAGATTTAAACGCGCATATACGTTTTGAGAGATATTTTGAGGATTCGACAAATCTATTAATAAACTTTGCATATAACAAGTTGCAGACGAATTTGCTTGCTTATGCAGTAACAGATACAATTCTGCCAATTGAAAAAAGAGTAGAAAACAATATCACAGGGAATTTATTTATTCAATATCAAATTATCAATCCAATTTTGATTGGGGCGGCAGTTGATTATAATTTAATTACTGTAAGCCGTGATTTTCACAAGCAAATTGGGACAATACCTTACTCAGCCTTTTATCGATACATAAGTCAAAACAATTTAAATTTCCAAGTCTTTTCAAGAATATATATTGGAAATTTTTCTGAAAATATTTGGATAAATATTAAAGATATAACGGAAAAAAATAGTTTATCTAATAA
>DAOTPH010000290.1:0-1931 GCA_035451765.1 Bacteroidota bacterium
AATAAATAAGGAGTTAAACAGGTGAAATCTGTAAAACAATTTCTGTATCTGCTGATTTTGGGGATAATTGCATTGAATTTGAACAGTGCAAAAGCCCAGAATCTTTTAAGTGCAAATATTGATGAAGGATTTGAATTATATCAAAATCTTTCAGGGGCGACATTTATGGTCAATGGTGATGATCCAGTTGATTCACTAGTTATGCCATTCACATTCAAGTATGATAATCAGACCGTAAATAGAATATATATTTACGGTAATGGATTTATTTCTTTGAATACATATCGTAATCCAAGTGCATTAGCAATACCAAAATTATATTCTTTTCCAAATATCATTTCATGGTATTGCGGAGATTTAGTAACTGAAGATGGAATATATTACCAGGTCACAGGAATCGCACCATTCAGGGTTTTGACATTCGAACAAAGAAAAGCCCGGACATTCGGAGAAGGTGGTGGAAATACTTTTGATGTACAAATTAGATTTTATGAGACATCGAATCAAATCAAAATTACTTATGGCAATACGGCGGGATTAGGTGGTGGCGGTACTTATGGTTGGATATATTTCACAGGCTCAGTAGCGAGCAATTATATAAATGTTCGACCAAACGATCCAAATACATCTTCTACCATATATTATAGCAATGTGAATCCTAATGTCGATAGATGGCTCAAGAGCGACGCACCGTACAAAGTTCCTTTTGGAAAATATTATGTGTTAAATGTATTACCATCATTAATGAAGGTAAATCCTGATGGAAAATATGTTTTGACATTGGGGAATATTTATAATGATTCAATAAACAGACCTTATGTATTAATTTCTAGAGATGCGAGCCAATATCAAGTCGCATTGCAATATAGCATATATGGGCCAGTGGGTTCAGCAAATGCTCAGACAATATATTCTGCTCTTGAAAAAATTACTGATCCGAATGACGTAATAATTAATTTCAGTCCGCAACCAGTTGGTAAAATGTATCGATTTGATATCGCAGCAGCAAAGGGAATAGCTGCAGCATCAAATGGTGCGCTTGATTTATTTACAAATCAAGGACAGATTGAACGTGGGTTATATACTGTGACAGCAGTGCTAAGTATGATTGGTGCACCATCATTGAATCAAACTGTTCAAACCCAGTTTTATATTGCGCAGGATTATGATTTGAATGCAATGCAAATCATTGCTCCTGTCAAGAAAGAAGCATCTGTGTATCGTTTTGGTGATCATAATGTTCCTTTAATTCTAAGAGTGCAAAATGTTGGTAAATATGATATAACATATTTCAAAGTTACAGCTGATATTTATGATATTAATGATGTACTAATTACCCAGAAAGTAGGAGAATGGAATAATCCTAATGATCCTTTAACACGTAATGAATTTATAGACTTCCCATTGCCGAAATTCGATCCACCAGCCATTGGGGATTATTATGTTATTTATCATGTTTATACAGACCAATACCATCCCGATGGATATACGAATAATAATGTCTTGACATTACCTGGCGATCCTAAGCACATTTTCTCAGTCAATTATGAAACTGAGCTTGCATTAACAAGTGTATTAGCACCAAAGCCACCGGTATATCTCAATATTCCTATAAGACCGGGAATAAGATTGCAAAATAATAGTTCGTCGGATTTATCAGATGTTCAATTAAGTGTAAAAATTACTCACAATGGAATACTAGTTTGGCAAAAACAGGAAACAATCGATGCTATTCGTTCGGGAATTGCAAATACTCGAGATTATTATCTAGATGATTTATTTACACCAACCGAGACAGGTACTTATGTAATTACATTTAGTGCACCGATTCCCCGTGATGAATTACCTTTTAATAACACAATTGCAATCTCATTTAATGTACAAGGCGGACTTTCAGGGGAATACACAATATCTGCAACGGGTTTGGGTTC
>DAOTPH010000291.1:0-1921 GCA_035451765.1 Bacteroidota bacterium
CCCCTTTTTTCAAAATTATTGCAGCGGATTTATTAGCTGCTCCTTCAAATGGTTGAATAGTAACAAAATCATGAGCTTTTAGCACTCTCAAATATTCTTTATCTCCTAATTGGAATCTTCTAAATCCCTCGCCTGTACCTTTCGATTTAAAAACTTCCTGCGTAATAAGAAATCCTAATTTTCCTTTATCCTTTAAGTAAAAATCAGCAGATGCATAAACAAAGAGCATCGAAAAATCCGGTCGGCTAAAACCGTAAGTCTTTTTCTTTGGAAATAATTGGTATTGTTCCCAAAGTGGCAATGTTGCTTCGCGATACTCCTTAGAAAGAACCTCCCACATAACCCAAGGTGGATTGCCTACCACATAATCAAATTTACCTGCTACAATCGGTGCAAATGAATTTTTCAAGAATCGCACCCAAATCCCATTCTTATGTTGTTTTTCAAGCTCCATTATACGCTCATAAAAGATCCTTACAGTGTATTCATTTGTAGAGAAAACCAATCCCTCTCTTTTTAGTCTTTCTATTGCTTCATCAGAGGAATATTTATTTCGTATCATATCTTCAATTAAAGGGGTTGCACGTGCAAGTAAAAATCCACCATCCCTTACCCAATCAGCAGGTACTTGAAATATACCAACTGATGTCATTACCTCTAAATATTTATCATATAGATCCCTTGTCGTTCTTGTAGGAGTTAATACAGAATCTGCAAGGTAAATTGGTATTTCAACTTGTGGAAGCTCATTAATTAAATCGCCCATTGCAAACAGATAATTTGTCCTCGCCGCAATTACTGCAATTGGATTCAAATCTAATCCCCAAATATTTGATAAAATTCTTTTTGCAATTTCTCTATGTTCAATACCTTCCTGTTGACCGTGTGCTTTTGCTCTTTGGATTGCTAGCACTAGAAAAGTTCCTGAGCCACAAGCAGGATCTAAAAATCTATCAAGAGTATTGCCATCATACTCAATATCATCTATTAATAACTCGGCAAGCCAATCAGGTGTATAATACTCACCAAGTCGATGGCGGACTTCTTGCGGAACTAAATATTGATAAAGTTTCTTAAGCAAGTCGCGTGTTGAAATAGGATCCAATGTACTTGTAGCTGGTTCAAATTGCGAAAGTGTGCGTGCTATTTCTCGAATAGCATCCCTCAACTCAGGCGATTCAAATGTATCAAGATACCAACGAAAAAAGTCGCCTTCCAAAAAATTATTAATTCCTTTTCGCGCATAAATTCCACCATTTTCGATATCTTCTAATTGCTGTTTTAATTCAATATCCCCACTATGTGCAAGCTGAGAAGTGAGTGAAGATGCGAATGACGTATCCCGCAAAGTCAATAGCTCAGCGGTAATCAGCTTTATTAGTAATGCGAAATATGTATGAATGCAGAATAAGAGCTCTTGAAAATCTGTTCCCGGCTTAACTCGATAAAGTTTCGCAAGTGTTTCTGCTTCTTTTATTTGATTGCCATCTGCGAATTCTTCACCATAGACAATGCCAAACAATCTTTTCCATTCATCTAGAAATGTGCGGATATGCGATTGCTCGCCCCAGTATGATAGTGAATTTGCAAATGAAGATACTACCTTTGGAGCTAATCCGCTTTGAGGTCCGAATTTCTCCGCTAAATTCTCAGATGTAAGAGGTAAGCGAGATAATGCGCGCAAATGAATTAAAAATGTGCGTGCGCTTTCCTGATTGAAAATATATGGCCCGCGAATAACAAATTTCGACCTATCAATTTCCTCAATATTAATATCTTGATATTGTACAAAGAAAATTGTCTCCCCATCGAAACCTACACCCACTAATTTATTAATTGCTGTATCTTGTGATTCATCAATTATATAATTCATCAGCTGTTCAGTTGCATGAGCAAAATTTCTTTCAACTTTAAGCGATCT
>DAOTPH010000292.1:0-1911 GCA_035451765.1 Bacteroidota bacterium
AAATTGCCCCCTCGACGACAATTGTACCTGCCCCAACTTCTTGACTGTTCCCATCGATGAGAGTGTAATTAAATGAAACTTTCTCGGTTCCAAATTGCTTTGCTATTCCACTAACTGTAATATAAATTGGTTTTATTGCATTATTTGGTTCAACAATATCCTCAGAGAATTCATATTCAGTATTGGATTGAGGTTCTAGCCCAGATTGTGCATTCTGATATTTCTTTATTATTAATTCGGGTGATGTTGGTGAACCAATTGCTAAAATACTTGGAATAGTACCATCATCTTGAGGTAGAGGTGAAAGCTGCAATCTTACACCCGAGAGTGTAGTTTTTCCTTCATTAAGAATTGCTAAAGAAAATGTTCGAATATTATCAACAATACCTTCTTGCTTAACAATTGTGGCATTTGCATCACCGACATCAAGATTAAGAGGATAAACTCGTTCTTCAATGCCGGTACAATCTTCATCTTCACCATCTTGAATACAATAATGATAGCGAACAATAATACCTTTAGAAACACCTCCTTCCAATTGTATCTGTAAAGGAATTTCATCTGTTTTTGTATCAAGCAGAACAACAATTCCTCCTTTTGAAGTTGTGGATATTAAATCTTTATTTTCTCTTGGTCCAATGATTTTTCCGCTCTTTATTACATTATTTTTTGCAAGGCTATATATTTCAAGTGCCATAATACTAATCTTAATATTATCATTTGGCTCTGAATAAATTTGTGGGATATCTAATTGAATTGTGTTCTTACTTAATGGTAATAGAGTTGCTGTATTAGAGAGATCTATTATTATGGGTGAACTTCTATAAAGAGTATAAGTTATTAATGTATCGCAGGTTTTGCAATCACACGTTGTAAAGCTATATCTAATAGTAAATTTTAATGAATCACTTCTAGCAAGGGACATACTTGAAGAGGGTTGTGGAAATGTTGCATATAATTTTAAAACGCCCGGAGAACCATCTAAGCAATTACCTTCCCAAACCATTTCCCGTGAAAATGGGGTTAAAATTTGAAGAGGTCCTGGTGGGTTTGTAATCACACAGCTAGTGAAGTCAGTGAAATCTCCATAAATACGTTCCCAACTACCTATAATTGGTCCCATCAACTTCCTCTGTGCACTCACAATAGTTGCTGAAAATCTCTTTATTGGAGTATTGGGAAATGCTGTTCCTGTTATTAAAATAATTCCATTTTTAAGACGACTTGCAGTTGTTATGACATTCTGATTCAATCCTTTGCAGCAATCATTAATTGGCTCTTCACAATTGGGTATTAATAATTTATATGATTCTTTACAAACAATTTGATTATTTGAATAAAAAGTAAATTCAATTGTAATATTTGTATTAATATTAGAAGGTGGCGTATCTGTAAATTCAGTATTTATTGTATAAGTCAATGAATTAATTGTAAATACTGAAGGTGAAAAAGTTCCATCAGGAGAATTTATTATCAAAGTTAAAGGTAAGCAATCTCTACTAGGAATCGCAATAGTTGCATTGATTGAATATACTTGATTGCTCTCTTCATCCTTGTATGCGCACTGTACACCAATTTTATCCCATTTGGGACAACAATCCATACTTGATGAGCAAGGAGGCAATTCATCGCAAGCACTATCACAAACCATACAATTGCCTGTCGCTTCTCGAATCCCAAAATATATACAAACATAGTCATCCTGTGGGGGTGTATCGGTGAAAGTAAATGTCAGCATTGAACTTCCAATAGGAACATTGAAATTGCTCGGTTCCACAGTGCCTTTGGGTGAGAAAGCACAACCTGCTATATCTGAACCCGTTATATTTGAAAACGATATCTGAATCTTATATACACAACCATTTTCAGAGGAATCAACTAAATTAAATTGTGATGGTTTAATAGCATAGC
>DAOTPH010000293.1:0-1886 GCA_035451765.1 Bacteroidota bacterium
GATTTTGTATTGAAGGTATTTGCCTGATGGTTCGAATTTCATTCTATCTACCCCCAGCAATTCATATTTATTATCGCTGATATTTGCTTCTTTAAATAATTCAATAATTTTTGGTAATTCAGAACGTGAATCGGGACACCAAGAACCTGCAAATATTATGAATGAAATATTATTCTTTGCAATTAGGTTATCCAATTCAATTATTTTAAGATTATCGATATGATAATCTGTATCTAATTGCCAATTCATCTCCTTTTGCCAATTATCGAAAGTAAAGCGTCCAACTAACATCAAACTATCTTGATTAAATTTTTCTTCGTTCTCATCATCTCGTCGATTCTGAGATTGTGCAATCATACTTCCTACCATTATACATAATAATGTGCTAAAAACTATTTTCATTTGAGTTCCTTCTTTAAGATATTTTAAAACGGAATTTTATAATTAAAATTGTATATATTAAAAAATCCATCTATTCTACAAATTCAAATCTCTCTACATCGAATAAACCGAGATCCCCTAATTTCAATTTTGGTATAACAAGCAATGACATAAATGACAAAGTCATAAATGGTGAAGTTAGTTTAGTTCCTAATGATTTTGCCCTTCGATTGAGCTCTTCATATTTGTGTGCAACTTCCCAGCCATCATCGTCGCTCATCAATCCCGCAATTGGCAAAGGTAGAGAAAATACCTCGTTTCCATCAAAAACTGCCATTCCGCCTTCATTATCAATTATTGCATTGACTGCTTGAGCTATAGAATTATTATCCACCCCAACTGCAATAATATTATGCGAATCGTGTGCCACACTGCTAGCAATTGCTCCCCGCTTTATTCCAAAATTATTCACAAGCCAAACTGCGGGTTTTACATCCTTGTATCTATTTACAACAGCTATTTTTAATACATCTTTTTCGATATTGCTTTGCACATCATCATCTATAATTTCAGGCTCATAATCAATTCGTTCAGTAATTAGCTCCCCATCAATTGCTTTCATTATTGGAATAGTTTTATTAGTAATTGATAATTTAAAATCGTCAGAGTTTTTATAATTTGTTTGAAAATTATTAATGCACTTGCTCTTTTTAAATGGTATTGATGGTTTCCCATTTTCAGCAACAATTTCGCCCTCGATATAAGTTTTCAATATTTTGAAATCCTTTAAATTATCAACAATGATAAAATCAGCTGGGTCGCCTATTTGCAATAGTCCAATATCCAATCCATAATGCTTAATTGGATTTAAAGTAGCAATTCTTAAGACATCCCACAAATCATAACCCATTGCAATTGCACGCTTAACGAGCAAATTGATATGTCCCTTTGCCAAATCATCAGGATGAAGGTCATCACTACAAAACATACACTTTGCAGGCGATTCATCAATTAAAGGAGCAAGGGTCTCAAAATTTTTTGCGGCACTACCTTCGCGAATCTGTATATTCATTCCATATCGAATTTTTTCTCGAGCTTCCTCCAAATCAAAGCATTCATGGTCAGTAGTAATTCCTGATTGAACATATTTTCGCGCATCTTCACCTCGCAATCCTGGAGCATGACCATCAATTGGTTTGTTGAATTTCTTTGCAATATCGATTTTTGCAAGCACATCGGGATCGTCGTATATAACACCCGGGAAATTCATCATCTCGCTAAGATATTTTAAATCGTATTCCAAAAATATCTCTTCAATATCTTGAGCATTAAGTTTTGCACCTGATGTCTCGAAATCAGTTGCGGGCACGCAAGATGGTACACCAAAATAGAATTTGAAGGGAAATGACTTTGAATCTTCAATCATATAGACAACACCACTTTTCCCCAACACATTTGCTATTTCGTGTGGGTCCGAAACTGTTGCTACTGTTCCATGAATTGCA
>DAOTPH010000294.1:0-1878 GCA_035451765.1 Bacteroidota bacterium
CCTTCGTAATAATGAGCAAATAACTTACCTGCGCGACCAAGTCCTGATTGAATTTCATCGCAAATAAAGAGAATGTTGTTCTCACGGCAAATTTGCTCAACTGATTTCAAATATCCCTCTGGTGGGATTACTACTCCGCCTTCGCCTTGAATTGGCTCGATAAGAACACCAACTGTATTTTTCGTGATCTTGGACTTCAAATCTTCGATATTGCCATATTCGTGCATTGGGAAAGCTTCTTTGCAATATGGACCGTAGCCATAATATGAATCTGGGTCGTCGGAAAATCCAACAATTGTAGTTGTTCTTCCGTGGAAATTCCCCGATGCAACAATAATTTCGGCTTTGTCTTTTTCGACGCCTTTTACATCATACCCCCAACGACGGGCAAGCTTAATCGCTGTTTCTACTGCTTCTGCACCTGAATTCATCGGTAGAAACATATCGTAGCCCGTTAGTTCGTGCATTTTCTTATAAAGCATCGGCAGTTTGTCGTTGCGGAATGCACGGCTGGTGAGAGTAACTTTGCTCACTTGCTCGATGAAAGCTTCTTTGATTTTTGGGTGGCAATGCCCCTGATTGACTGCTGAATAAGCTGCAAGACAATCTAAATACTTTTTCCCTTCCACATCATAAACGAAGCAACCTTCTGCTCTTTCGACAACTACATCCAGCGGATGATAATTGTGTGCTCCGTATTCATTCTCAATAGCAATGTAATCTTGTGTTTTCATTGTAATTCTCCAATTAATTAATAAAATGTATTAATCTATTAAGTTATTAATTTCAAATTGTTGAAGTTGAAAAATCAAATAGGAGGATCAGTCGAGTAGTGCTTGAAACGTAGAATTTTCCCTGCTCGGGATGCAGGAACTGCGAATGGACTTTTGCTTGTTTTGCCATTCAAGTAGGAATAGTTGGTTATATGTAAATCAATTTTATACATACACTTTTTTATAAGTATATGCAAATATACAAAAATTTAATCACATAAAAAATATGTTTCTAATATGAAAAATCGATTAACAATTGTTTAATTTTGAGAGCAATTCATTCATTTTGCATGGGTAATTTGTGCCTATTGCATTAACTCCCGAACTGATTGCCAGCTCAAAATCTTCTTCACTATCTGTATTATATACTCCCCATATAATTTTGCTTTCGTTTATGTCATCTCGTATTCTGTCATTTATTTCGTCCACCGCACAAATGTATGCGTCAATCGCAAATTGTGCTTTTATCTCCGATGGTAAAATATTGTCGCCAGGAATTTTTATTGCCGCAATGTGTGCAGCAGGATATTCCTGCTTTATCGCTTTCAAAATCCTGTAATCAAAAGAGGCAAGTGCAGATGATGATATAAAATCGTGCTTTTCTAATGTTTTTAATATTATTTTTGCTGTTTTTAGCGTTTCAAGATTAGGCTTGATTTCCAGTCCTAAAAAAGCACGACCTTTTATCAACTCAATTAACTCATCTAATAGAGGTATCTTTTCGCCTTCGAATTCTTTATTGAACCAAATTCCAGCCGATAGATTTTTCAAATCGTCATAAGTATATTCACCAATTAGCCCTGTTCCCGAAACAGTTCGTCCCAGCTCATCATCGTGAAAAACTATTGGAATGTTGTCCTTTGTAATCTGCACATCTGCTTCAACTACCTTTGCCCCGCAGGCTATTGCCTGACGAAAGGCTTCCAATGTATTTTCAGGTGCGATTCCCGATGCTCCACGATGCGCTGCTATAAATCTTCTGTTTTTCGCAACATACTCTTTTAACGTCATAATGTCTATTTTCCATAAAGCAATTTTCAAATAATCAATATACGAATTTTCTGTTTATTTTGTTAATTTGAACTCTGCAAAATAAATTTTCCGT
>DAOTPH010000295.1:0-1875 GCA_035451765.1 Bacteroidota bacterium
TTTTAAGGGGGAATGTACAGAATATTTTTTATTGATTATTTATTTATGACCCTATGAATCCACCGCAATAGAGGGTTTCAGCCCTCTGCGAAAGTGGAGAGACATCCCCCATACACCCTTTGAATTAATAGGAATTAATACTTTTTTCCCTCTATTAGAAGCAAATTGGTAAAACATACACGATGTCTCTACCGTCGTATTTCATATCCTTCTTTTGTGTCAATAATAGTATATCCTAATGCATTGATTTGGTTGCGGATTTCGTCGGCACGGGCAAAATCTTTTTGGTTTTTTGCCTGCAATCGAGCTTCTGCCAATTTTATAATTTCATCGGGTATTTCAATTATTTTAGTTGGTTTAGGTTCAATTTGCCAAGTATTAAATATATCATTTACTTGGCGAAACTCATCTATTAATTTAGCTCTTAGAAAATTCGATAATTTCTTCACAGGATAATTATTTATAAAATCAAACAACACAGCCAAAGCTTTTGGTGTATGCAAATCGTTTGATATTTCAGTAAAAAAACGTGACAGCAAATCTTCATCTTCAGGAATATCATTTATTTCACAAGTATCTGAATTTTCAAATAATTCATAAATATAATCTTGCACTTTTAATCTTGCTTTATGTGCCGACGATATGCCATCATTTGTAAAATTTAATTTTGTGCGATAATGTGCAGAAAACATCAAATAGCGTATATCTATTGGATCTATATTTTTTGTAATCAAATCCCTCAATGTAAAGAAATTGCCAAGCGATTTGCTCATTTTTTCGCCTTCAACCTCTAAAAATTCATTATGGCACCAAAATGGATTAGGTTCAATACCATACCCTGCTTTGCTTTGTGCAATTTCATCCTCGTGGTGTGGAAATTTCAAATCCACTCCACCCGTATGTATATCGAAAGGCAATCCCAAAAGCTCATATTCCATTGTAGAGCATTCAAGATGCCATCCAGGACGGCCTGGCAATTCCTCACCATTCAGTTCAAAATCCCAATATGGCTCCTGTTCTTTTCTTGCTTTCCAAAGTGCAAAATCATAAGCATCTTCTTTTTCATATTGGTCGGAATCTATGCGTGAACCTGCCTTGAAATTCTCAAAATCAATTGTTTTCAATTTTCCATATTCACCAAGTGCAGCCCATTTAGTTACATTAAAATAAACCGAACCATCAGAAATATATGCAAATCCATTATTATAAATTTTTCTAATCAATTCCTGCATTTGCGGAATATAATCGGTGGCGTGTGGCATTGCGTAAAAATGTTGCAAATTAATCCCCAATTTTTCAATATCTTCCAAAAATGCTTTTTCATAAAATTTTGTCAATTTTTTTAAATTCTCAAAGGGTGAATCAGTCTGCTCACCCAATTCTTTGACCCAATTTGGACTTCCAATTGAGCTATCTCGTATAGTTTTATCATCAATATCTGTAATATTCATCACCCAATGCACATCATATTTGCCGACCACACGCATTGTTCTCTGCAATAAATCAGCAAAAAGGAATGCCCGCATATTTCCAATATGGGGATAATTATAAACCGTAGGTCCGCAAGAATAAATACGCACTAAATTATCCTGCAATGGTGTAAAATCCTCAATTTTCCGAGTCAATGAATTATAAAGGCTAATTTTCATAAAGTAATTTTTAGAATATATCAAAATTATGGAATATTGAAAAAATGGGGAAAAATAGTGTATCGAATACTTTCAATTACTTGCTTTTTTCATAAATTATATTTAATTTACACTATAACTTAAATGCAATTAGTTAATAGTAAATAAAATTGAATTTTAAATTTTTATAGTTAATCCAATAAAAAAATGAAAAGTTATTACTAATTTCAGTGATTTTAATTATTTC
>DAOTPH010000296.1:0-1833 GCA_035451765.1 Bacteroidota bacterium
GCCCTCGACAAATCTAGTGCGGTCTGTATCTTCTATACGCAGGATTATTTTTCCCTTATTATGTTTTGCAAATAAATAATTGTATAATGCTGTGCGTAATCCACCAACGTGCAAATATCCTGTCGGCGATGGAGCAAATCTAACTCTAACTTCCATTATTATTGTTTTTAATTTTATAAATTCTCAAAATTAAGGATTTTTTTAAGTAAAATTTGAGTGGATATATTGTTTAAATCAATTATAAATTTACATTCTCTTCCATTCTTGCATCTTTCTTACGTTTATTATGATCGAGTTCCATCTTACGTAATCGCAAATTTACAGGTGTAATTTCCACAAGTTCATCTTCGGCAATAAATTCAATCATTTGGTCCAAAGATAATTTGCGTGGTGGATGTAATACGACTGTAGTATCGGAAGTTGATGATCTCATATTTGTTAATTTCTTTTCTTTCGTAATATTCACTAAAAGGTCGCCTGGTTTATTGCGTTCACCGATTATCATACCGCCATATACTTCAGTGCCGACATCAATAATCAAATCGCCCCTGTCCTCCATTGCAAATGCTGCGTAAGCTGTCGCTCGCCCTCCTCTATCTGCAACAATTGCTCCTGATGTTCTTTGCGGTATTGGTCCTGCCCAGGGCATAAATCCATCTATAAGTGTGTTCATAATTCCTGTTCCACGTGTATCCATAAGAAATTGACTTCTGAAGCCGATTAAACCTCGAGAAGGTACTCTAAATTCAAGATCGACACGCCCACCGCCATTATTTATAAGATTTGTCATTATACCTTTCCTTTGAGAAATTTTTTCGGTAACAATACCAACAAATTCTTCAGGAACATCGATAAACACTTTCTCAACAGGTTCATAAGTAATTGAATCTTCGATTTTTGTAATAACTTTTGGTTTTGAAACAGCAAATTCATATCCTTCGCGTCGCATTGTCTCGATTAATATTGCCATTTGAAGCTCTCCTCTCCCACGTACTTCAAAAGCATCTGCCCTTCCTGTTGGTTGCACTTCAATAGAAATATTTCTCAGCATTTCTTTTTCTAAGCGCTCCTTGATATGCCGTGCAGTAAGAAATTTCCCATCTCTTCCTGCCATTGGGCTATCGTTTACGTAAAATATCATAGATAATGTTGGTTCATCAATTGAAATACGGGTTAATGGCTTCGGATTTTCTAAATCTGTTAATGTATCACCAATTTTAACGTTGCTAAGCCCTGCGATTGCAATTATATCCCCTGCTTCAACTCTATTTGTTTGCCTTTTACTTAATCCTTCAAATGTATAAATTGCAGTTAATTTGACATTTTTTTGGTTTTCTTCTTTTCCGCATAATGTATAAAATTTGTTCATTTCCAAAGTTCCATTCTCCAACCTTCCGACAGCGATTTGTCCAACGTAATTATCGTAATCTAAGTTAGTAACAAGGAATTGAGTGACTTCGGCTTCGTCAATTTCTGGTCCAGGTATCTCGCTTATAATTGTATCAAATAGAGGGCGTAAATCGGTCGAATTATCATTTAAATCATAATGAGCAATACCTGCTTTTGCATTTGTATATAGAATTTTGAATTCAATTTGCTCGTCGCTTGCATCCAGATCAATAAATAAATCATATATATCCTGGATCACCTCATCTATTCTTGCATCAGATCTATCAATTTTATTGATTACTAATATAATTGGTATCTTACGAGCTAATGCTTTTTTCAATACAAAACGTGTCTGAGGCAGAGGTCCCTCGCTTGCATCAACTAAAAGCAGTGCTCCATCGACCATATTTAAACTACGTTCAACCTCACCTCCGAAATCTGCAT
>DAOTPH010000297.1:0-1787 GCA_035451765.1 Bacteroidota bacterium
GTAAGTAATGAAGAGGAAATAGAAAGAAATGAGGGAGACGAAGAAGAGGAAGAAAATACCGAGCGAGAAATTATTGAGTTAGAAAAAGAGCCCTCGATAATTGAAGAGCGGGCATATAAAGATACTTGGAGCGGTGGGATTGCTTCGTATCTCAAATATATGTATGAGCGATTGGTACTGATGCGGGAATTGCTTGCTGAAAACGGTTCAATTTATGTGCACCTGGATTGGCACGTCGGACATTATGTTAAAGTAATGATGGATGAGATTTTTGGATATGACAATTTTTTAAATGATATTATATGGCATTATTTTATGGGTGGAAAATCGCCATATATGTTTGGAAGAAAACATGATATTATTTTGTTATATTCGAAATCTGATAAATGGACATTTAATAGATTAAAATATAAAAGAAGACTGGATTATATACCTAGTTTACCATCAAAATCCTCAAAAGGTGAAGATATTGAAAGCACAGTTGCAAAGGATGAAATTGGTTGGTATAGTATTGTTTCAATAGACGATGTCTGGGATTTATCGGGAGTTTTCAATATGGGTAATGAATATCTTGGTTATTCTACTCAGAAGCCTGAGGAGTTATTAAAGCGTATAATTCTTGCATCATCGAACGAAGGCGATATAGTAGCGGATTTCTTTTGTGGTTCGGGGACAACATTAGCAGTTGCAGAGAAGCTTGGCAGGCGATGGATTGGCTCAGATTTATCTAAATTTGCATTACAGATCACACGCAAGCGTTTGCTGGATATAGCGGATTCAAAAAGTTTACAGGATGAAAAAAGCAAATATGGGCAAAACGCCCGTCCGTTTGTAATTCAATCAATTGGAAATTATGAATTGGAGCAATGGAGTAGCAAAGAAGATGAATATTTGGAGTTTATATTGAAGCTATATCAAGCACAGCCAATGATGGGATTTGGCATATTGCATGGACGCAAGCAAGACCGCGCTGTGCACGTTGGACCGATTAAGTCACCTGTGACAATGGAAGAGATTGAGCAAGCTTTATATCAGTGCAGAATGAACAATTTCAATAAATTAGATGTATTGGGTTGGGAATGGGGACTCAATGTCAATGAGCTAGCAAAGGTAATGGCAAAGGATAAAGGTGTGGATTTGAAACTGCTTCAAATACCTGCAATAAACGAAATAAAATCGGCGCTTGTGGGGGTAGATTTGAAATTATTAAAAATACCTAACGAGGTGGTTGAAAAGGAATTGCTGAAGCATATAAGGTTTGCCGAGCTGGCATATTTGGAAGTAGGAACAGAAATAAAAGGGAAATCAGTAAAAATTATAATTAAAGATTTCCAGATACCACCAACACAAGAAATAAGTAATATAATTCAGAGCGTAAAGGATTGGAGTGATTTAATAGATTATTGGGCAATAGATTGGGATTATGATGGAGTGACATTTCACAATCAATGGCAAAGTTTTCGTAAAAAGAAGGGTACGGGAATAAATATAACAAGCGAGCGCCATAATTATGAAAGCGATGGGAGGGGAGCAAAGGAACGAACAATAATGATTAAAGTAGTGGATGTATTCGGCAATGATACAAACAAGATAGTGAAGGTGAAGGTATGAATCCAGCAGAAATTATACCACCGCAAAAAAGAGAACCAAGCAAGGCATATTTGGTAAATAAATTACGTTCAGCAGTCTATACTTGGCGGAAACAGGGCTATCCTGGAGCGACAGACACAACACGAAGGTTATTGAAATATTGGTTCAATGAAGATCATATTATTAGTGATAAGTTG
>DAOTPH010000298.1:0-1785 GCA_035451765.1 Bacteroidota bacterium
GCCATTATTGTTTATATTTTAATTCATCTATTATATTTCGTCCTTACTTGCTGGTGTTAAGTTTTGTTCGCTTGCCATATCTTTTATGTTTTACAACATAATTTTATAACAACGTTTTTATCCTATATATTTAAAACTTACTGTGATTCGATTACACGAAGTTGAACCTTTTTTGTTTTTGTTTTGTATTTTGCCACTGCCACTGCCCCTGCTTGTTCTTCCTATCCTTGTTATTATCCATTTTTTATCATTTTTACGTGCATTTATAAAAGCAGGGTGTGAACTCGTTGAAATAAATCCTTTTCCATTTGCTTTTAAAATTTCAGCTACATTATTTGATAATAAATGACCTATTCCTATACCTTGATAATCAGGTAAAACAACTGTTCTATGCTCTTTCCAATGATTTTTTAGTTTCGGATGCGGGAAAGGCAACACAGAACAAAAACCACAAATATTGTCATCAACCGTTGCAATGTAAACTCGTGCTGCATTATTATGTGAATGACTTAAATAATGGTATCTACTAAACATCTTCCAATATTGTTGTTTTTGTTTTGTTTCGTAGATTTTGAATTTGATGTCTGGTCTATTTTTTTTTTGCCCTTCGCAAATACGAAAGGTCATTGTATTGGTATCAAATACCCAATCAGGCAACAACCAATCTTCTACATCAAAATGACAACCAACAGCAATAAATTTTTTATTCGTTTTTCTTATTGCCTTTTGCATTGCAAAGCTACCTATTTTTGCCACATTACGATCGACTACTGATGTGAACTCATCAAATACGAACATATCATTGTCTGATAAAATTGCACGTGCTAAATCACATCGCATTTTTTCGCCATTAGATAAAACTGAATAAGGTTTCAACCATGAAGGCGGCGAACTAAAGCCAACTGAATTGAATGCTTTTGATATTTGTTCTACGCTGCAATTTTTAGGCATATCATCTAAAACAGATTCAGCATTATATTCAAAATTTGTAATATAAGCATCAGCAAATAATTCTTTTGCGATTGTTGTTTTTCCTGTTCCGCTATTTCCAACGATTAAACCAATTTGCCAATCATTCGGAATATCAATATTACCTTGAAAATGTTCTTTGATATTTTCAGTTTGCAAATCAAACGTGCCAATCACCGAAGCAACTCGAAATGTTTTTTTTGGTGTAACTTGTTTTATAATGTCAAAAGTCGGCATTCAATTCCCCTTTCAATTAATTCATTATATAATTTTTCTTGTTCAAATTCTGAACTACATTCTATTTCAATTTTATACGCAACTTCGATATTATCAGATAAATCTTTTTGTTCGCTTTCGCTTCCAAAATCAGGCATATCCAACCCCCAATTTTCCAACGTATCGACATCCCAATCCGCCTGCAACACTTCCCAATCCCACTCGCCAAATCCAACATTGTCTTTTATAATAAATTCTCTCCTCTGCTCCTCTGTCCAATCATCAGCAATCATTACCCAACTATCAGGAATCTCTTTGTATTTTAATTCCTGTAAAGCCTTTAACCTCATATTGCCCCCCAAAGGATAGAGCTTTCCATCGCTTGTATCCGTGACGCAAACAAGAGGTCTCTTCTCCATCATCTCGGGAAAGTCCTTTAGCGACTGAACAAGTTTTTTAAACTTATCATCCTTTATAGTTCTTGGATTTGTTGGATTCGTCTTTAATTCAGATAATCTCATGCTGCCACTCTTCAATATTTTTCACGCGCCAAACATAAGCATTTTAAATGAATAAACCAAATAAATAAACCAAATAAAT
>DAOTPH010000299.1:0-1783 GCA_035451765.1 Bacteroidota bacterium
TTACCTGAATTAGTCTTCCATAACTTGATATTTCCAACCCCGCTCGATGCAATGTATTGCCCATCGGGGAGAAACAAACACTATAAATATAACTACTACCTGCATTAATAGTACGTACCAAGCTCCCATCATTAGCTCGCCATATATTTATTGTTTTGTCTAAGCTTCCCGACGCAATATACTGCCCATCAGGACTAATACTAATACTTCGAACAAAATCACTATGTCCCCAAAGTGTACGAACACTATGTAAATGATTAGCACTTGATAATTGTAGTACCTTAACAAGGCATTGGTTACTCGATGGGCGCGGCACTTTCTTCCATTTGTATTCTAATCCTCGGGCAGTATCAATTTCCTTCCAAGTCTTACCGTTATCTATGCTAAACTCTAATTGTACAAGGTCATCCTTTGGAATACCATCCCAGGTGATTAATGTGTCGATACCTGCAACAAATATCTCCCCACCATTTGGATGAGTTACTTTTATTGTTGGAGGTTGCTTTTTATATTTTGGATAAGTCCCTGCTGCATATAAGTTTATTGGACATAAGTCGTTTACAAATACAAATTTTGAGTAGCTGTAAATTGAGTCAATTGGAAAATAATTAATTGTTAATTCAATACTTTGTCCTTCTGCCAACGAAAATGATTTTGGATTTATATCAAAGAATGGATGTGAACATTTAATATTGGTTATATTAAAATCTCCATTTTTTGCTGTTACTTGTACTGTTGCGGAATGCTGTTTATTTAACTCTTTGTTTCTAAAAACAATAAAACTTGGTTCGAATAGCAATTGTGTGAATGAACTCTGTGGAGGATAATATGCTTCAGAAAAAAATATTCCCTCATTTACTAATAACAAATCCAAATTTTTTTTTGTATTAAAACAAGTGGATTGACTTGCCCATTCAATTGTGCAGGGTTCCCCACCAAGTTCAGTCCATATATCTGTAGATATATTTTTCGAGCTTGTTCCTTTGTGGATACATATTCGAACCACTGACCACCGGTTTCATTTGACATATCTATCAGACAATCAGGGCACCTCATATTTATTGTTATGCAATAAATTGAAAGGTTTTGAGATTTTGCTTCTGTGATTATCTGGCTAGTATTGGGTTCGAAATTCGGTAAACCATCTGTTAAAAAAACAATTACTCTTTTATTTTTGCCATTTTTAGAAATTAATAATCCACCTGCCATTGAGTCAATCATCGCAGCATTGTAGTTTGTTGTCCCTCTTGCAAACAATGAGTTAACTGCATTAATTAATTTAGTTTTATCAGTTGTAAAATCTTGAATTAAATAATTCATCCCATCAAAAGCAGTAATTGCACAATCGCTTATTCCAAGTGGCAGAGCATCTATCCAAGCTCGTGCTGCTTCTTTTGCGATATGGATATTACCGCTTGCCATCGAACCACTTACATCCATTACCAATACACTCGATAATGCCTCTGGTGGCTTCTGTGCAGGGCAACTGATATCTGTTATTGTTCTTGTTATCCCATTTTCCTTTAACTCAAAGTCCGACGGAGATAGATTTGTAATCTGCTTCCCATCTTTATCAAAGGCAAAAAACTTTGCTCGCATCGTAGGGAAATCCGACGCATCTATATCAAACAACGATATAGATTGACACATTGCTACTCCATAGCAAAGGAAAAGTATTAGCATAATTGATTTTTTCATAGTTTATTCTCCTTCTATCTTTGTCTTCACAATTATTTCTACTGTTCTACAATAAAAGCGACCTTCGGGCAAGTCATTGTTGTAA
>DAOTPH010000300.1:0-1708 GCA_035451765.1 Bacteroidota bacterium
TAGTCGGTTAGATTCAAATAATATTTTTACTTTCGACCAAATTTTTCAGAAAACCACTGATGGAGGTCTAACTTGGAATCAATTTAACGGACCTAATTATATCCATAAGAAAGTAGGTACTTATTTTCAAACTTTCGAAAACGGTATTTTATATTCGATTGAGATAGGTCGTTATATCTATCTAGATTCAACTGCAGGATGTGTAAGAGGTGCTGTATATCCTGATTCTGCAGATTGGGTATATAAATCCACAGATTATGGCGAAACATGGACCTCTTATAAGGGCATTAACATTGTTTTCGAAGAGAATCTGCGTTATTTCTTTCTAACAGAGAATATTTGGTTTACCTATGGTGGTAGTTATATAAGTACACTCCCTGATACTAATTCTTCCATAATCCGCAAAACTACAGATGCGGGTAGAACCTGGCATTATGTTTTAGATACAATTTATATAGACCTTTGGGGTAGCAGCCAAATTCGTGATATATCATTTAGCGATTCATTGAATGGGATTGCCACTGCTTATACAACTATTTGGAAAACAAGTGACGGTGGCGAAACTTGGCAAACAGATACAAGCTTTCACCCGACAAGTAGTTCCCAACTTATTGAGCATATACTTATGATAGATAAACATACAGCAATTGGTATCCCTGATGTATGGGGATATGTATACCGCTGGACCGAAGATTATGAGGTTTCTGTAAATGAACATAATGAGCGAAATAGTGCAGCGATAATTTTCCCCAACCCCGCCCGAGATTATATATACATCAATTCTGCTTTTATAGAGGGTGCAGGGGGTGTATGGCAATATCAGATATATGATATATTAGGCAATTGTGTGCAGAGCGGAACGACAGAATCAAAAACAATAAATATCAATCAATTATCAGCTGGATTTTATACTGTGCGATTTTTCAATGCTGGCAAGCAAGTGGTAGAAAAGATGATTAAGGAATAAATTTGTGGCAAAAGTATCCTTGCAGGTGGCTGAAACCACCTGTTGCAAAAAATATAGAGATCGCGACAGAGGGCTTCAGCCCTCTGCATATTGAACAAAGGATGGCAATCCCTTGTTCAGATTGTTGTAAAATACGACTTAAGTCGTAAGTTCAATACAGAGAGACATCCCCCTACCCCCTTTAAATTAATAGGGAATTCTGCACCAAGATGGTGCAGGCACATAACAGAAGAGGCACCGTCTCAGCTGTATCGGTATCTTGTAGGGGCAATTCATGAATTGCCCCTACTACGGTGTTTTGAATCCTTACATCCTTAAAATGACAGAAAAATTGTTTATTTATTTTCTTTTTTTTCTTAATTTTGTATTCTTTAATAAAAAGAAAAATCTTTTTGGGATGTAGCCAAGTGGCAAGGCAGTGGATTTTGGTTCCACCATTCGTAGGTTCGAATCCTGCCATCCCAGCAATACTTTATAAATACAATGCATGATTTCCAAATTGCAACAGGCAGGTCAAATCCTCAATTAGCTCAAAAAGTAGCCAATCTTTTGGGTCTTGAGCTAACTCCAACAACAATTCAGAATTTTAGCGATGGCGAGATATGGGTTAAGTATCAAGAAAATATACGTGGTATAGATTTATTTATAATTCAATCTACATTTGCACCATCTGATAATATTTTTGAATTATTAATGCTTATTGACGCAGCGAAACGTGCGTCAGTGAAACGTGTTTGTGCT
>DAOTPH010000301.1:0-1705 GCA_035451765.1 Bacteroidota bacterium
CCAAAGTGGAACTCAATTGAAACGATTTGTTGGAAGCGGCTATCCATCACATATTTCATGGCAAATCGCACCAAATTTGCTAAAAGCTGCACAAGTGCCAATAGATTATCAATTCAATGTCGAAACTATGTCGGGATTAAAAAAAGGGGTTGAGGGTTCTATACCCGTTGATTTTATATCTTTTACTCGGAAAAAGTCAGAAGATTTGCCTGATAGAAGTATCTCGAAATTCAGCCTTGTATTATTCGATTTTGATAGCGATGTGATTAACGATAAAGATAAGCAAACAATTGACCAATATGTAATCCCTGCTATAAAAGCAAATTCGACTGTTCAAATTTACGGGTATACCGATAGAATTGGCGATGAAGATTATAATAAGAAACTTGCTCAACGCCGCGCAAATAATGTGCAGAAATATATTGCAGGCAAGGTTAAGAACGTGAAATATGAAACTTTTGGTATAGGTGAAGGAGTTCAAATATTCAATAACGATACACCAACTGGCAGGCAATTATCACGCACCGTTCAAGTTTATGTTATTACTCCAAAATCTAAATAAAAAAAAGAAAAGAAGTTTTCATTATATTTTTTCCTCTAATATTAATCCTTCCTCAGCAATAGTAGGGGAAGGATTTTTTTAATTTTGTATATAATATTTTAAATAACAATTGTGCTTTTAATTCATAATCAAATTTTCGACCCATATTTTAATATCGCAAGTGAAGAATATTTCTTTAAGAATTTCAATGATAATATTGTATTTCTTTATAGAAATCTTCCATCAATAATCATTGGAAAACATCAGAATGCATATAGTGAAATTAATTTTCAATTTGTTAGGGAGAATTCAATTCCTGTAATTAGGCGAATTAGTGGAGGAGGAGGGGTATATCACGATTTAGGAAATTTAAATTTTGCATTTATTCAAAATAAACTCGATGAGAATCTTTCAGATTTTGAGGGATTTACTTTACCTGTGATAAATTTCCTCAATGAATTAGGTGTTTCAGCAAAATTTGAGGGACATAATGATTTGCGAGTCAATGGGAAAAAATTCTCAGGAAACGCGGAACATATTTTCAAAAATCGCGTTTTGCATCACGGGACATTACTATTTAACACAAATTTTGATAATCTCCGAAATTCATTACAGGTATCGGATAAATATAAGGACCACGCTGTAAAATCTGTACCATCTAAAGTCATCAATCTTTCTGATGTATTGCAACAGCAAATCTCAATTGAAGAATTTGAAAATTTGCTTATTGAATTTTTGCAAAAAGAATATACAGATATTAAAGAATATACATTAAATAACAGGGACATTGCACAAATCAATAAGCTTGTTGAAGAAAAATATTCAAAATGGGAATGGAATTACGCATATTTTGGAAATTATGAATTTAGAAATGAAATAAGGAGCGTAAGTGCTAACGATTCAGTAAGGAGCAAGGATGCTCCTTCCACTATCTATTTTAGAGTGAAAAATGGATTAATTCAGGATTTTACTATAGAATCAGATGAATCAAATAATAAAGAAATTGAAGAAATCGCAACAAGTTTGAATAATACACAGCACCGATACGATATAATTCTAGAAAAGCTTGGAAAATTGGATATATTCAGCGGAAATAAATGGATTACTTTGGTAGAATTTATTGAAATGTTATTTTAGAATGTAGAGACGCAAAATATTGCGTCT
>DAOTPH010000302.1:0-1676 GCA_035451765.1 Bacteroidota bacterium
GCCCAACTCCTGAACTGGCTTGGTTACTGTCAGTTGAAAATGGGAAAAGCACAATATATCTGCCCGGTATCCCGATACGTGTAGTGACACGCACACCTTTGTTCGAATATGCTTCACGCATTATCTGGACAATTACAAATTGCCCTTCTTTCAAATTCAAATCAATTTCTTTTGATTTATTTACCTTAAATTTTGTCGAAATGCTACTGCTTTCTTTCTTGTGAGAATTTGATTTCTTTTTTGCTTGTGGCTCTTCGATTTCTTCAATTTCATCATTAGGATTAATATCAGGCGAGGATTCAATATCTGAAAAATGCAGGAAAGCACCTTGCTTTGTGCCAATATCCACAAAAGCCGCATTTATTCCAGGTACAATCTTTGCAATTTTTCCTAAATAAACATTACCGAGCGAACGCTCTTTTTCGGGATTCTCAAAATATAATTCCGAAAGAGAACCATCCTCGGTGATTGCTACTTGCACATCGTTCAAACGATGGTAAATAATTATTTCTTTCTTCATATACAAATAAAAAAAGGCCAAGCTTCCCACATACAAGTAAGTCAAACTGACCGTTGCTTCCTTCCGGACCTGGCGGAGTTGGGTTTGCTTAAATTATGTGGTGCTTGACCAAATACAAAATTACGAAAAAATCTCATTTGTTCATATTCTAAAAATTTGCTTAATTTTGTAAATATTCTCTGCGCCAATAGCTCAGTTGGATAGAGCATCAGCCTTCTAAGCTGAGGGTCGCAGGTTCGAATCCTGCTTGGCGTACTCTAATCAGTACTACAGAATAAATTAAGCACAGCCTTTTTTGCATTGCTTTCAATTGTTTTAAGAACTTTAATATTCTTTTGTGCAAGCTCTTGTCGGATATTGCTATCTATTTTATTGCAAATAACCGAAGAGCACCCATCCAATAATTTCACTAATTCATCATTATGATTGCTTGCGTCTTCTGATACAATACCATCCATCCTTTCTTTATATTCAAAATTCACAAGCATTTTGTTATCCAATTCATATATAATAAATCCTTTTGCCTCATCAAATATTGGGGCAATCTTCACCTTGTCATCACTTGGAATAGCAATTTTCATAATTAAAAAACGAAATATATTTTTTTAGACGAAATTTTATTATCGAAATTTGAAATAATTAAAAACAAAATTGTATAAATTTAGTGGCAAATTGTGTTAATAATACCCTTTAGCGCTACTGTTTCTAAGGTCTTGTATATTTTCAATCCTGATGCTTTGAGCATATCAGAGAGATTCTTATCTATTTTATGGCAAATCACAACTTCATTATCGCAGAGTAAATTAAATAGTATTTCATTCTTTTTTTCTTGGTTACAATTTTCTTCTTTTTTTAAAGGATTTTGCCTGAATTCAATTAAGCGTATCTCCTTATTGGCTGTTTCAAAAACCATAAATCCAATACAATCCTCAAAACTATGTGCTATATTAACTTTATCATCTGTGGGTATTGCTACCTTCATTTTACTTGATAATCAAGATAATATTTTTTCGATTGAACTTCCAGGAACATTTAATTTCGCAAGTAATTCTTTAACTTCTTCGATAGATTTTTTGCCCAAATCGCCCTTACCGTGAATCCGCAAAGATACACTTTCCGAATCTACTTCTTTTTGCCCGACGATAAATTGAATTTG
>DAOTPH010000303.1:0-1661 GCA_035451765.1 Bacteroidota bacterium
TTAATTTTTTATTTTTATTAGTTAAGTTTATTAATACATTTATACATTAATTATCTTATCAGACCTCGTTTTACATTGACTAATTTTATTTTCAAGGAAGATGATGAAATATCTATCGAAAAAATAAAGCAAAAGCTTACTTTTTTTAATGAGTATCAATATTTAAAAGATGGTATTTATGATTATATAAATAATTACGAGTCAAATTATAATTTTAATAGAAAAAATTTTTATCAAGCAATTGCTAATATCGATGATAATTATTTTAGAAATAAATCTGTTGATGAAATTGCTGACATTTTTGACCCATTATGCAATTTTTTTAATATCAATAATTATGATTATAAATTCCTTCCTATTGCTGCTTTAAAAATCTATTTTAATGATAAAAGCTGGGCATCAATTGAAAATGCACTGCTGAAAATTCAAAGGAAAACAAATGCTATCTTATGGACAAAATCACAAATCATAGAATTTTTAAAAAATTATGAAAATATCGATTTTGAAAATGCAACAAATAATCAAATACCTTTATTTAATGGAAACTAAACCAAATGAAATTTATTGACTTAGTAAAAATATATATTAAAGCAGGTGATGGTGGTGCAGGTCATATTAGCTTTCGGCGAGAAAAATACGTACCCAAGGGTGGCCCCGATGGAGGAAATGGAGGAAAGGGTGGTGATATTATTTTCATTGCAAATAAGAATTTGAATACATTACTTGATTTCAAATATAAAAGGAAATTTATCGCTGAATCAGGACAACCTGGCGGCAAAGCAAAAAGAACAGGCAGAAATGGTAAAGATATTATTATACAAGTTCCTGTCGGTACAGTAATTAAAGATGCTGAAACAGGTGAAATTCTCTGTGATTTCACCGAAGATAAACAACAGCAAATTATTGCTTTTGGTGGAAAAGGGGGATTGGGAAATGCAGAATTTGCAACACCCACAAATCAAGCGCCAAAATATGCCCAGCCTGGCCTTCCTGGTGAAGAGCGTTGGATATTCTTGGAGCTTAAATTGCTTGCTGATGTTGGAATTGTGGGCTTTCCAAATGCAGGAAAATCTACTTTAATTTCTGTTTTATCTTCCGCAAAACCTAAAATTGCAGATTATCCATTCACAACTCTTGTCCCAAATCTAGGAATGGTATTTGTAGATGATTCCAAAAGCTTCGTAATTGCCGATATTCCTGGATTAATCGAAGGAGCATCAGAAGGAAAGGGACTTGGATTAGAATTTTTACGCCATATCGAAAGAACAAATCTTTTAATATTCCTTATAGATTCAACAAGTGAAGATATAGTTAGGGATTATCAAATTCTTAATAAAGAATTATTAAATTATTCCACAGAAATGATTTATAAAAAAAGAATTATATGCCTTAGTAAAATAGATTTAATTCCCGAGGAAAAACGCAAGGAAGTTACAGATAAAATTATAGATCCAAATGTAAAAGATCAATTAGCTATTTCATCAATCACAGGAGAAAATATTCAAACTTTAAAATATAAATGCTGGGAATTGCTCCATAGCTAAAATTATCGCACTTTAAAAGTCGCCATTGTAATAATTGCCAAAATAACGGCGATAATATAAAATCTTGTCACTATTTTCGGTTCGGGCCAGCCTTTTTTCTCAAAATGATGATGAAGA
>DAOTPH010000304.1:0-1655 GCA_035451765.1 Bacteroidota bacterium
CCAAGAACCATTATTTAATTTCAATGAGCTTTTCTTTTGGTTTCTCGGGTTCTTTCTTTTCGATAGTCAAATGCAACATTCCATTATCATATTTTGCATCGATTTTATCTTTATTGACATTATCAGGCAATACAAATGAACGAGTGAACTCTCCATAGCTTCGTTCAATTCTCAAGAATGATCGGTCCTTGTCCTCTTCTTTGACCTCGCGTTTCTTCTCACCTGAAATTACAAGCACATTATCATCCATTACTTTAATTTTGACGTCATCTTTTTTGACGCCTGGAAGTTCGACGTTCATATAAATATTCTTTTCATCTTCGCTAATATCGACTGCCGGTAAGAATCCACTACTTTCGGGGCGTGTGCTGAAGTCGATATCACCCAAGAAATCATTCATTCTGCGAATCATTGTGTTCATTTCTCTGAACGGATCCCATTTTACGATTGCCATTTTAACCTCCTTTTTTTGTTAAACATAATTTATTTATATTTTGTTAATTAATTAATTTATAACAATATCTATTGTTTTCTTTTCTTGTTCCTTTTTTGGAATATTGATTGTTAATAATCCATCTTCATATTTTGCGTTAATTTTGGTTTCATCAAGCTTATCACTCAATGGAAACACTCTACGGAATTTACCTGACTTAGATTCCACACGCAATCTCGAATTGCTTTCGATTGTGTTTGGTCGTTTTTTCTCACCCTCAAGAATTAACTTACGCTCATCATCTACATATAAATGTAAATTCTCTTTTTTCACTCCCGGTAGTTCCACTGTAATTTCAACAGCATCCTTGGTTTCATTAATATCGCTTCTTATGCTTAAATTTTCAATACCAGTCGCAATTCCACTTATAGTGGAATTTACTATGTTCTTTACTTCATCGAAATATCGTGGAATTTCATTTAATTCTTTATCGAAGTCAATCCTGATTTTTTCCATTTCCACTTCCTTATTTTATTTTTGATACTTTATTATTTATAAATTTTGTGCCAAACATAAAAAAGTGCCATTTTTACATTTCTATTATATAAAAATGGCATTATTATTGTCATAATGGCACATATTGTGCAATTATTGCATTTTAATGTGCCAATATGACATTTTTTGAATATAATGATTTCTAATAGCTATATAATATAGCATATTTTAATTCTGCTGTTTTATTTGCTGGTACTTTAACTTTGAATATTAATGTATGTGCATCTTTTTTCTCAAATGGCAAATTTGTTTCTGAGATTGTCCAATCGCCTGGCGCCCATCGATTTGCTTCTATTTCAACATCCTTATCAGAATGATTATAAAATTTCAATATATATTGGTCGAGATATGTATTGCCAGATTTCTTATTCGATACTGCTAATTCATCAGTATAAGTAATATCGAATGCCTTTCCTACTTTCAATTCCACCTCTTCATCTTTTGGCGTATGTTGTATATAATCTTCACCAATCAATTCAGCTGTCTTGTTTCGAGTTTTATATAAAGATACAGAACCAGCAGGCAATGGTATTCCCATTCCATTTGTTTTCTCATTTTTGAATGATATTGTTATATCCACATTTTGTTTTTCATCGCTATTGCTTGAATAAGTTTGATAGCATTTATATTTCTTTTGTACATTTACTTTTGATACATTGAATAGCGA
>DAOTPH010000305.1:0-1616 GCA_035451765.1 Bacteroidota bacterium
AAACCTGTTCAATAGCTTGTCTGAATTCGGAATCTGAAATGCTATCCTTTTTACATTCAACTACTATGTATACAGATCCATTTTCTTCATATACAACAATATCCGCCCTATCCTCAGGAGTCCTTCGTGGAACAGTAACTTCGATATCAATATTTTTAGGTGAATAACTATATTTCAAAACAAGTTCACAAAAATAAGAAGCTCTTACTTTCTCTTCAGGATTTTTGAATGAAGTTGAATATTCTTGCTTGCAGAAATAAGTAATTCTTGAATAATCACTATTGAATTTAATAATTCCTTTTGCAATACCTAATTTAGTTAATTCATCTAAATAAGTTAATTCTTCTATTTCAGTATTACTTGTATTGTCCATATTATCACCTGAGAAAATTAATAATTATAAATTTGTTATAATATAAAAAAATTTAAATTTTTCAAAAATAAGCAAAAATTTCCCTGTATTTTATTTAAAAATAAAAAAATGTGAAAAAATTTTTTCAGTTCTCGCCGTGCTTCTTTACGCCAAAGATTATACTTAATTTGCGGGAATTCTGCGAATCGTTGGCACGCAGCAAATTTTTTCCATCAATTACAAATGTAGAGGAACCTCCCCCATCCAAATTCATTGCTTGATATGCACCTAATGCTTTCATTATATTTGCTAAATCTTGTAAGCTTGCACCATATTGCGACTTTTTGGAATCAGTGCCTTCAACTACTGCAAGAAGTAGCTTTGTGCGTGATTTATCAAAGCCAATTGCAGTGCGTGGAAGTTGCCAATTAATAAATCGTCCCGAGCTATTGCCTTCAATCGCCGCTTCTTGCTTTGCTATCCCATTACGAACAAGCCGTGGACTTCCGCTAATTCCCATTTTAAAATATTTGTCCTGTTCCTTATTTGTTCTAAATAAAAATGAAAGCGTATCCCCCACCTTTGGAATTAAATCCTGTGGAATATCTTTTCCATAAGATATAACAGCACAATCAATAGGCAATCCAATAGTGTCAGAAGAAATTTGCTTAACAATTGCTCTATAGGGCTTATTTACAATTGGGCTATCTATATATTGAACCAATAGCTTAGTGAGGGGTTGTTCAATCATATTTTCGCGAACTTTTATAGTATAATCTTCAATAAAAGAAGCGGTATCGAATTGCATTTCAACTGAATCTTCATCAATAATTGGCAAATCTTCAGCCCAGGCAGCATAAGCAGAATCAAGTGCAACTTGTATTCTCTTATTTTGAATAAATGGGATCACATTGCCCGCAATATGAGTATACACCACAACACCATTAGAATCAGAGCGGCGATTGATTTGCTTTATTTTATATTTAAATTTACCCGATATTTCACCCGTAATATTAAAATTATCAATATATGGAACACCCTGATTATCTATAAAGAAACTGCTCCAATTTTTATGCTGCGTCAGTTCAATTACTTCCCCATTAATAATAGTTGGACCAATAGGAGTATTAGAATACGCACGCCAAAAATTAGCATTTATAGCAATAAAAAGACTATCGATATATGTTTCATTATAGCGCTGGAAAAGCACAGGCAATTTTTCAAGTGCATTGATTTGATTGCCCGATTTTATTACCACAGGGGA
>DAOTPH010000306.1:0-1615 GCA_035451765.1 Bacteroidota bacterium
ATCATAGATTAGCCCTAAGTCATATACATTAACAGGGATTTCAGGGTCATATACAGTTTTCAGAGTATCTATTACTTTTTGTGTTATATCTTGAATTGTTATATTTTCCATATCACTACTAGTTAATCATTATTATTTTTCAAAGCATCTTCAAAAGTGTGCCAACCAAGAGTTGCGCATTTAACACGCGTTGGGAATTCACTTACTCCGCAAAACACTTCCAAATCTTCGTGATTAATTTCCAAATTCTCGCATCCTTTAGTTACTATTTCTAAAAATTCATTGTAAGTATCCTTTGCTTCATCCACTGTTTTGCCCTTAAGCAATGTGGTCATAATAGAAGCTGAGGATTTAGAGATAGCACAACCCTGACTGATAAATTTTATATCTTTTATTATATTATCTTCAATATCTAAATAAATATCTATATGATCGCCACAGAGTGGATTAAATCCTTCTGCAAAATGAGTATAGTGATCAAGTTTGCCATAATTTCTTGGATTTTTATTATGGTCAAGAATAACTTCCTGATAAAGCTCATTTATTTCATCCATTATTTAAAAGTCTCGATGACTTGTTTAATGCCATCAATAAAGACGTTTATTTCATCTTTAGTATTATAAAATGCAAAGGAAGCACGCGTTGTAGCGGGTATTCCGAAATGCTTCATAACAGGCTCTGTACAATGCTGGCCTGTACGAACGGCAATACCAAATTTATCGAGAATTGTTCCAACATCATGAGGATGAATATCTTCAAGCATAAAAGAAATAACGCTTGCTTTGTTCTTTGATGTTCCAATTATCGTAACTTCAGGAATTTCGAGCATTTTGCTAGTCGCATAGTCAAGTAATTCTTTTTCATATTCATAGATTTTATCAAGGCCTATGCTTTTTATATAACTAATTGATGCACCAAGCCCGATTGCACCTTCAATATTCTGAGTTCCTGCTTCAAATTTTTGGGGAACATCTGCATAAAGAGTACGTTCGAAAGTCACTGAGCGGATCATATCTCCCCCCGTCTGATAAGGTGGAATTTTTTCAAGCAATTCCTTTTTCCCATAAAGCACGCCAATACCCGTTGGACCATAAATCTTATGTCCCGAAAAAACTAGGAAATCACAATCCAAATCTTGCACATCTACTTTCAAATGTTGAACAGATTGAGAGGCGTCAAGCACACAGATTGCACCAACTTTTCGAGCTTTCTCAAAAATTGATTTTATAGGGTTAATTGTTCCTAATGAATTAGAAATATGCACAATTGACACAATTTTCGTATGCTCATTAATAAGTTCATCAATATTATCAAGAATAAGATTGCCATCATCATCCATTGGGATATAGCGCAATATAGCTCCTGCTTCTTTTGATAACACTTGCCAAGGCACAATATTGGAGTGATGTTCCATTTCTGTGAGAAGAATCTCGTCGCCAGATTGAAGGTATCTTCTACCATAAGTATTTGCAATGAAATTAATTCCTTCAGTTGTACCACGTGTAAATACTATTTCACTTTCATCAGTAGCATTTATATAATCTTTGACAATTGATCTTGTCGTTTCATATTGTTCAGTTGCCATTTGGCTAAAAGTATAAACGCTGCGATGAAT
>DAOTPH010000307.1:0-1607 GCA_035451765.1 Bacteroidota bacterium
AAAAAATTAGATGGAACAGCAAAAGGAGGTGTAATAATTCCAATAATAGATGAAATTAATATACCTGTAAGATTTATCGGGGTCGGCGAGCAAATTGATGATTTACAAGTTTTTGACCCGAAAATTTTTACAGAAGCATTATTTGAAACCAATTAATTTTTTTTAGGAGTATAAAAATGCGTAAATTTATAAGTGTTCTTTTTATTATTACTACTTTTTTAGTAGCAAATAATATTTATTCACAAGATTCAATTCGCGTGTACCAGCTAGGTACGATTGAAGTAATTGACCAAAAAGCAGCAAGTAATATTCAACTTTCGAATTTTGAAAAGGTTGATTATTATACTATCCGCAAATTTGAACCAATTCTATTTTCTGAGATCAAACAAATTTTACCGACAGCTCTTGTTTATACAAACTCAAGGGGGGAGATGCTAATTAATCTGCGTAATTCTGATGAAAGGCAATTAGGACTTTTTTTCGATGGTATGACATTAAATGTTCCATGGGATAATCGATTTGATATGACGTTTGTACCTATGGATATAATTGGATCAATTGTTGTTAATACAAATCCATCATCTATATTATATGGTGCAAATGTTCTTGCAGGTGTAATTGACATTGCAACAATTGAGCGTAAGAATAATGGATTTGGTGGCAGTTTCAGGCTTTCTGGAAATGATGCAAGCACAATGTCAGGGTCATTTACTCTGGATGCGAAGTTTAATAAATTCAATTTTATAGCAAACGTTGGTTACACAGAAAGCGATGGCTTTTTGTTATCGTCTAATATGCCACAAATGCCTAATCAGACATTAAATACAAATTTAAGAACTAATACAGATTACAAGATGTTGAATACATATATCAGAGGCGAGTATCATTTTTCTGAAAAATCAAAATATGGCTTATCACTTAATTATACAAATGGCGAAAAAGGTATAGCTCCCGAGGGATACAATCCTGATGCAAGGTTTTGGCGATATCCCGATTGGAATCGTACAATATTAACTCTTAATGGGGTCTCAACATTTTCAGAAGAAAAAGAAATGTCTCTACGTTCAACTCTATGGTACGATTACTTTACCCAAACTATTAATTCATATAGTGACATTACCTATAAAGATTTGCTTGAAAAACAAATTGATGAAGATAATTCGTTTGGAGGCCGTTTTATATTTTCTACCAATACTTTTGCTAATCAGAACCTAAGAATTGTTTTAAATGGGTTATATTCAGAACACAATGAAAAAATCAAATCACCAAGTGATTCCTTAAAAAGCGACCTTGATTTCTCATCATTATTAATTAGTGGTGGTGCGGATTATAATTTTAATTGGAAAAAATACTTATTGTCTTTTGGATTGACATACGATTATTTATTAACCCCGAAAACAGGTGCATTCTTAGAAAATGAAAATGAAGATTATTCTGATTTTGGGGCTTATGCATCATTTTCATATTTACAATCTGAGAATCTTCGTTTTATTGCTAATTTAAGCAGAAGGACACGCTTTCAAACTATGCGTGAAGCATATTCGGGGGCGTTAGGTAAATTTCTTGTTAATCCTGACCTAAAACCCGAGAATGCAATTAATGCCGAA
>DAOTPH010000308.1:0-1600 GCA_035451765.1 Bacteroidota bacterium
ATAAAACTTTTGTCATTAAAAATACAAGTTTATATTTGACAACTGATGATGGAATTAGCTGGGAAAGAAAAGAAATTGTTGCTACAAGTTTTCCCGAATATAGTTTTTATCAAAATACACTTGGTTGCACTCCTCAGCAATATGATTCATTATTTAAATTATTTCAATATTATGCAAAATATTGTGGCGATGTAGCTATAGATAGCAATATGGGCGTGTATAATTCAGGTGGCAATATATTTATTTCTATCGATTATGGTGATAAATGGGATTTGCGACAAGCACATACAGAAGCTACATCTATTGATATAATGGATTCGACCTGTTTTATAGCCACAGGGAATGTTTCATTTTTTTTATCAAGTGCTTCACCAATTGGCGGAATTATAATATGGGACCTATCTCATAATACAAAATTCAGATTACCTTATGTGCATATATTTGATATAGCCCATAATAAAACTACAGTTTTTGCAGGAACAATGGGAAATGGTATTTATGCATCTACTGATAAGGGTGATACTTGGATACAAAAGAACAATGGATTAATGGCTGATTCGATAATTTCAATTGTAACAAAGGGAGATACAATTTATGCAGGAACTTGGAATAAAGGTGTATTTATTTCAACTGATAATGGAAATAGTTGGATGCCGAAAAATAAGGGATTATATTACGTGGGTATGACAAGAGTTGCTGTAGATGGGGAAAAAGTTGTAGCAGGCACTTTCGGCAATGGCATTTTTGTTTCAACAGATAACGGTGAAACGTGGATTGCCAAAAATAAAGGACTTAAGGACAATTATATTTTATCTGTTGCGACAATTAATAATAAAATATGGGCAGGAACACGCCGAGGATTGTATTTATCTACTGATTTTGGTGAAAGCTGGATATCAAAAAACAATAATTTTAACCGTTTACAAATTATGTCATTAGATACAATAAACAATACAATATTCGCAGCAAGCAGAACAAATGGGGTATTTATTTCGACAGATTATGGAAATAGTTGGATAGAAAAGAATAATGGATTGGGGGATAATTCAGTTTATTCAATTGCTCATAAGGATAATAATATATTTATAGCAACACCAGGGTCAGGCGTATGGCGATCAACAAATATGGGGGACAGCTGGGAAAGAAAAAATAAAGGAATTGCAAATCTTGATATTATAACTCTTGCAATTACAAATAATAATACAATATTTGCAGCGGGAAATGGGATATCACGTTCAACTGATAATGGCGAGAGTTGGGAGGAATGCAATAATGGATTAAGCACATTAATAACTCCATATTTGACAACAAAAGATAATTTGATTATTGCAGGACATAGTTGGGGTGTTTGTCAATCTGGACCTCCCTCAGATCCAATAAGTATATCAACGAATAATGGAATAAGTTGGCAACAATATGAAAGCACAAAAGACATTGAAAATGTTTACGCCTTGGCAGCAGATAAAGATAGAATATATGCAGGATCGACAGCTAGTTTATGGGCAACAAGCGATGATGGAATTAGCTGGAAAATTATTTCAGGAGATTTCGCTATAGGGTTAAATATAAAAGTAATTGAAATTGTGAACGATATTATTTT
>DAOTPH010000309.1:0-1598 GCA_035451765.1 Bacteroidota bacterium
CGGGCGCTGAAATACAAAAATTAATAATGCTCCAGCCGCAAAATGCTACAATTAAAAAAGATGGACAATATATTACAATACCGATTAGTGAATTGCAAGTAGGCAGTATTGTCGCAGTAAAACCAGGCGAAAAAATACCTGCCGATGGAAAAATTATATTTGGCGAATCCTCAATTGATGAATCAATGATAACGGGCGAAAGCTTGCCTGTTGAAAAGACTGTTGGTAATAATGTAATTGGGGGAACAATTAATAAATCGGGCTATATTGAGTTTGAAGTGTCAAAGGTTGGTAATGAATCAATGCTCGGGAAAATAATAAAATTTGTCGAAGAGACCCAAGCAAGCAAACCACCAATTCAAAAATTAGCCGATAAAATTGCAGAAGTATTTGTGCCTGTCGTTGTTGGAATTGCAATTATAACATTTGCAATATGGATGTTTATCCCAAGCGATAATCAGTTTAATATTGCACTTGTTAATTTTGTATCAGTATTGATTATTGCCTGTCCTTGCGCTTTAGGACTTGCAACTCCTGCTGCTGTGCTTGTTGGCTCGGGACTTGGTGCATCTAATGGTATTTTAATTAAAGATAGCGAAACATTGGAAAAAGCAAAGAAGATTACTACTATTGTATTTGATAAAACAGGGACTTTAACAATTGGCAAACCACAAGTTGTAAAATTCATTTCATTCAATCATAGTAAGGAAAATTTTATTAAATATGCCGCTTCATTGGAAAATAAATCTGAACATCCCATATCAACTGCAATTGTGGAATACGCAAAAAAGCAGAACATTAATTTCAGTGAAGTCGAGCAAATAAAAATTCATTCAGGATTTGGAATTGAAGGCAGTATTGATGGTAGCCATATAATTATAGGAAATGAATCTCTAATGAAAACAAATAATATCAAATTTTATAATCAAATAAGCAACTTGACAGAAATCGACAAAGGTAGTGGCATTGTGTATCTTGCAATAAATAACGAAATAGTCGGTGTATTTGTTATTAAAGATATTATTAAGGAAAATGCAAGCATAGTCATTCAGGAATTAAAATCAATGGGGATTAAAACCATAATGCTTACAGGCGACCGTCGCGAAAGTGCTGAAAACATATCAAAAGAATTGGGAATAGATGATTTTGTCGCTGAGGTACTGCCTGAGGATAAAGCAAAAATTATAGAAGAGTATCAAAAAGCAGGTGAATTTGTTGCAATGGTTGGCGATGGAATTAACGATGCTCCCGCACTTGCAAAAAGCGATATTTCAATTGCGATGGGTAAAGGCACTGATATTGCAATTGAAACAGCATCTATTATAATTATGAACGATAATTTGATGAATGTGGTCAAAGCAATCAAGATTTCAAATTTGACATTAAAGACGATTAATCAAAATCTATTTTGGGCATTCATATATAATTCAATTGGGATACCACTCGCTGCATTTGGTGTACTTAATCCAATGATTGCAGCATTAGCAATGGCATTCAGTTCGGTATCAGTATTAACTAATTCTTTAAGAATAAGATACAAGAAAATATAAATTATGTACCTGCATCCGGAGGATTGAGCACTGTAGAGACGCAAAATT
>DAOTPH010000310.1:0-1577 GCA_035451765.1 Bacteroidota bacterium
ATTTGCTTTTTTTGGATTATTATTTATTTTGCTAATAAATACAGTAGGTTACTCTCAAAAGCCTAAGAAAACTACAACTCATGAACCGAGGCAAACAAAAGTTCAACCGCAGGTCGTAAAACCACAAAAAGGCATAAAAGCTGATTTGACAATTCTAAATATTTCCGAAAATAGTGCCCGCATTATATATAATGAACCTGATTCAATACATAAAGCAATAGTTATATCAACATCTAGCGATAAAGTTGAAATTGATACTGCAGGTGGAGTTATTGCACCACCAAGTAGAATATCTCTTTACAATGGAACACGGCTCACTGATGACGCTACACTTCTTTTCAAAACGTTTTATGGATACCTTGAATTTGAAGTAAATGCGCTTGCTTCTCAAACGCATTATTACATTCAAATATATAATCTAAAAAAAGACAAATATGAATTTGTTATGCAAAAAGATTTCACTACACTTGCGAAAGAGCCAAAAATCCAGGCTCACGGTATAGTATTTAATGAAGTGACAGAATCGTCAATTTCACTTCAATGGATAAATGGAAATGGGGAGGGAAGAATTGTTGTTGTAAGAAAAGATGAGGATCCAAATTATCCTGAGGATGGTATTGTATATACGGTGGTTCAAGATATCTACACTCAAAAGCCAAACCTTAGAGAAAGCTGGGTGGTTTATGATGGCAAAGGCACAAATAATGAATTGAAATTGAATAATTTAAAACCTGGAACATATTTTTTCCAGATATTTGAATATAATGGTGATTCAACATTGAGAAATTATAATCTTAATTTTCAAAATATTGAAGGCAATCCCCGAGCAAAAGCAACTGCAATGAAGGCTCCACAATTATCTCCTGCAAAAGACATAACAAAATATGGATTTTTATTAACCTGGACTCAGGTAGATGGTGCAAGCTCATATATGCTTGATATAGCAACAGATAAGGATTTCAAGCAAAAACTTGAAAATTATGATTCTATTGACCTCGGGCTTAGCAATTCGTATAAGCTAATGGATTTAGAGCCTAATAAGCTTTATTTTGCACGTGTCAAAGCTATAAATCGACGAGGTGAGGGAATATATTCAAATGTCATAGAAGTGCAAACTGCTGAGTGATTATAATTTGAACTCGCAATATTCTAATATTGCTTTATCCAAATACGATAGAAAAACTTTTTTTGGGACCTCAATTGCTCCAAGACTATATGTAAATGGATTTAGATATTGTGAATCGAGAAGTGAAAAATTATTTTTTTGTAAAATTTCAATCAATTTATAAAAAGCAAGCTTCGCAGTATTTGATTCGAGATTAAACATTGATTCGCCAAAAAAAGCTCCACCAATTGCAACACCATACAATCCTCCTACTAGATTGTTATCTCTATATGTTTCAACACTATGAGCATATCCCATATAAAAGAGTTGAGTATATATTTCTATTATTTCGTCGTTAATCCAAGTATTTTTTCTATTAGCACAATTTTGAATAACAGCTTCAAAATTTGTATCAATCTTATAATTATATATATTTTGGTTCTGAATTTTTCTTATAGAGCGTGGGATTTTA
>DAOTPH010000311.1:0-1570 GCA_035451765.1 Bacteroidota bacterium
ATCAATTACATTAATAGTTGGAGCGCCAACATAATTTGATAAAAAGACCTTACGATTACTTGACATCGAGGAATTGTCACAAATGATTGTTTTAACATAATTCGGGATACCTGTTCCTGTCTGCTGATTTCCTGTTGATGAATTAAAAACATAACGGCTTGTACCATAGATACGTGCATTTGTCTGAATAGGACCAATATTGCCTTCACTTTCGGGGCGAATTCCATCTATGTGTTGAATTCCAAGTGTATTATTATTTTCCAAATTAAAAGATAGACCACGAAAATAATTCAAATCCCCATTGATTTGGAAATAACCTGGCACACCATTATAAGATTCGACAATCACATTCCTGACAGTTGGGTAAGTGCCATCCTGTAAAGTAATTTTTTTGCCATTGCCAATTCTTACAACATCCATATTTTGACTAGGAATTCTAGAAGGTGGATTATTGGTTGTATAACCACTTAATGACCAAGAATTAATATTTTGCCAATCGCCATCTGCATAAGAGTAAAAAGTAATAATACCAGGATTTCCAATAATAAAATCACCCCATTGTGTAATATTTCTTGAAGTGACGGTAGAATCAGAATTTGAAATAAATTCGGGTGTTATCCAAGTAGCAGCAGGTGGATATGCTGGGGTATGCAAGCGATGTTCGAATAACCCAATTGATGCACCTGATGGTATATCGCTCGGATTTATGAATTGTGTTGTAATTTTATATTTTCCACCATCACCTAATATGAACCCATTTGAAGAAGAAGGTTGAACAGTCCAATATTGTCGAATAATAGAAGCACCGCCTAATCCCGAATGAACAGTATCAGGGTGTGCTGTATTAGTAAGTAATACATCGAGATATCCAGCTGTATTATTATCTCCTGAAATTTCTAGCGTTGCAGGACGATAACTTTGAATTGTATCAGCACCGATTGGATATATTCTTGTTTGAGCTCCCCTTGGTATATAAATAGATAAAATACCATAAATATGCCCAAGGGTGTTGCGTGTAATTTGTTTTAATCCTAAATTTGCAGTATTTGATCCTATAATTACTTTCTGATTATATGTTTTTGCATTTATATATGCTAAATTGTCAGTTTGAAATTCAAGATTATCATTAATTTTTATTGATGAATTCGTAGTTGTATCATTATCTCCAAGAATCAAATTGCCTGAAGTTTTAAAAATTGATAAACTATAAATCTCTAAATATGGTATAGATAAATTAAAATTCTTAAAATATTGATCACCCGCACCATTTAGTAAAAAACGCCACGGTTGAGTAGTAGATGCTGATGGTGTTGCATTTAAGTTGCCATAATTAATGAAATCCCCTTTTAAATTTATAATATTACCATTTAAATCAAGTAATTGCCTTTCGTTAATATAGATATTATGATTTATTGAGAAATTCAATGATGCTATTTTTGAATGATAATTATTTGTATTAATTGGAGATACTAGATGTAAATCATAAATAGGCATTGACCCCGCAATTTTAAAATCATTACTTGATGTTGTAAAATTAGAATCTCCTAATTGAATTATTCCCGCTGTCATC
>DAOTPH010000312.1:0-1557 GCA_035451765.1 Bacteroidota bacterium
TGCTTCATCAACCCATTTTTCGATAATTTGTAAATCAATTTTTGCCTGCGTTTTCAATGAGTCTTCAAATGCTTGCCACGACTTGCCTATTTCATCTATTGATAAATCTATGAATTCTTTTGCAGAAATATCATTTTCTAATTTATAGATTTCTAAATAGATATTAGAATTAAAATAAGTTTTTACCCAATTTGGAATATCATTGCAATTGTTTATCTCACCAATATTAGTAAGATAATTATTTTCAAAAAGTTGCAGAATTCTATTTTTTTGGATTTCAATAATTTCTTCGAACATTAATTTTAATTTTTTCAAATTTAAAAAGAAAATTAGAATAGTACAATAAGATTATCACTTGATTATGAATTTTTCAAAAATGATTTTATTATTTGATTCTAATTTTAAAAAATAGATTCCATTTAGAAAATTTGATAAGTCAAATTCTAATCGGTTGTTATGAAAAAGGACAGGATTCATTTCCAACAGAATTTGTCCTAATGTGTTAAAGATAGTAATTTTTGCATTTTTATCAAATGATGTGTTTGTTGATAACGAAAATGTACCATTATTTGGGTTCGGGAATAATTTAAATGATTGCTGGGACTCTTTTTCAATTGCCGTTTCAGATTCAGGAAATTCATACGCTCCAATATCAATTACTTTTGCAATAGTACGAGTTATTATAGATGCTTTATGCATATATTCATATTTAGGATAAAACCCATATATATTTTGTGAAAAATCAAGGGGATTTTTCCCCGCATTCCGAGCTGGAGAGCTTTCAAGTAAATGATAATCATATTTTTCAGGATCTACAAGCATAGCATCATCAATATTTTTAAAAATTAAATTAGCAACAGTGTCGCTCTCTCCCGTAATGAAATTCGATGTTCCTGCAATTAGGTTATTAATTACAAGAGATTCAAAATTTGTAATTCCATCCTTTATTTGAGCAAATTTACCGTTGTTTTTATAATTTAAAAATGTATTATTTATTAAAAATAATGAGTTAATGATTGTATCAGATGTTCCTTCATAACCATAGCTAATTGCAGATGGATTTTCCGAGGCAGTTCCTTTCATTAAAATGTTTCCCATCACGCAAGCTAATCCACCATTTGGCAAGTCAATTAAATAGCTTGATGTGCCTGTATCTTCATCCATTATTCTATTATAAAGAATATAGCTTTCACCTGACCTTGATTTGACATTATGACCGACTCGAGCATTATGGACGTAGCAATATTGCAAATGGAATTCCTTCAAATGCCCAATATATAAATTATGCGATAATCCATCATCAGCAGAATTATTGGAAAATTCTGAATATTCAACAATTAGCACACTATTTGGGTTTGAACCTGTCAAAATTCCTTCTTGGTTATCGTGGAAATAGCAGTGTGATATTGTTAAATTTGCACCTTCCAATCTAATTCCTGCACCATTATTGTCGGGGACGTGGCAATTTGAAAATTCTATATTTTCAACCCTGCAATTATTTCCTTTGATAACCCAGATTGCCTTGCTTTCAGCTGATTTGCCATTTGCATTTAAATG
>DAOTPH010000313.1:0-1556 GCA_035451765.1 Bacteroidota bacterium
CAGGGATTCTTTTGGTACATATTCAAGATGTTTAAGATTGTGATTCATAAAAACTAATCAATGATATTTGAATATTATTCTATATAATTTAATAATTTTGTGAAATTTTATTATAAATAAAAAATTATGAAATTGAATTTTTTAGAATTTGCTGAAAAAGTTATACGTGAAGAAAACAGACCCTTAACATCAAATGAAATATGGGAAATAGGCAAATCAAAAAACTATGACCAGCTCTTGAATAGCGAGGGCAAAACACCCTGGCTAAGTATTGCAGCAAGATTATATGTAGATATTCGCGATAATCCCAATACTAAATTTATTAAATATCAAATTAATCCTACTAAGTTTTTTTTAAAAGATTTAATGGAAAATAATGAAATAGTAGAAAATATACCGCAATTAGTAATAGAAGATGAATATAAGGAATCAAAGTCACAATATAAAGAAAGAGATTTACATAAATACTTATCTTACTATGTATATGCATATAAAAATATTCATACTCGAACTATTTTCCACGAAGGTTCAAAGAAGAATAAGTTTGCACAATGGTTGCACCCTGATATCGTTGGTGTATATTTTTCATTCGAGGAATGGACACCTGAAATCTTAGACATTTCAAAAGAATTAGGGAGTATGAAAATCAAATTGTACTCTTATGAACTTAAAAAAGAATTAAATTTCAATAACTTAAGGGAATCATATTTCCAGGCAGTTTCAAATTCTTCCTGGGCACACGAAGGTTATTTAGTTGCAGATGAGATTGAGACTGATGAAGATTTTACACAAGAACTTAAAAGACTAAACAATTCATTTGGAATAGGGATAATAAAATTAGATCCTTTGGCACCCGATTCATCTGAAATACTTTTCCCTGCATTTCAAAAAGAATATGTGGACTTAGAAACGATGAATAAAATAGCATTGATAAATCCCAATTTCAAAGATTTTTTAAAGGATATTTATAAGGACTTATCAATAAAGGAAATAAGGAAGGACAAATATGACAAGATATACGATATCGAAGAATTGCAAAATGGAAAGGGATTAACGAAGTAGAAATACATAACGTATACAATAAACCCCTACAGAGACTACAACAGTGGGCTTCAGCTCACTGTTGCATTACCTATGTACATTGCAACGGAACACACGTAAGGGCAGTTGTAGGGGCAATTCATGAATTGCCCCTACAAGAATGTAAAGACGCAAAATTTTGCGTCTCTACGGTGCTTTGAAAATAAAAAAGGAAATAAGAAAAATGAAAGCGTCAATTTATCCTCTCCGCCACCCGCATTTTGGCACTGCGAGAACGGGGATTTTGCTCAATTTCCGCTTCAGATGGGGTGATTGGCAATTTTGTGAGAATTTTCAATTTTGGCACGTTAGTTGATAGATTATATTCAATCTTATATTTATTTTTATGCGTTCTTAATTCGGAGTGTTCTTTGAAAAAATTTTTCACAATGCGGTCCTCGAGTGAGTGATATGAAATTACAACAATTCTACCGTGGATTTCGATGAATGGCAAAATGCAATCAAGCGTATTCTTG
>DAOTPH010000314.1:0-1544 GCA_035451765.1 Bacteroidota bacterium
TCATTAGACCAGGTAAGATACATATCCGAAAATACATCATTAGTTAAATTTGTCAATGTGCCTGATTGTAAATCATAAATGAAAATATCGCTCTGACAAGGTAAAGTAGCAATAAACGCAATTCGTTTTCCATCTGGAGACCAAGCTACAGATGAAATTGATTTCAAGCCCCAGCTTAGTACATTATATTTTCCTGTTTTCTCATCAACTATATAAATTGCATTTTCGCCACCACGTTTTGCTGATATTGCTATTTTCTCACTTTTTGGATCCCACGAAATTCCTGGAGTCAAAATATTTAACTCTTCAAAATCAAGTTGGCGAAGACTTGTAACAAGTTTCTTTGGTTTACTTTTTCCCTCCAAATCTCTTACCCATAAGCCAAAAAGACCATCTTTATCGGAAATATAAGCAAATTTCTGCCCATTAGGCGATATTGCGGGAGATGAATAATAATAGTTATGAGTTTTTTTATGATTTGTTAGCTGGTCAGCAAACTCATCAGGATCTTGAAATACCTTTAAATCAGGAAGATACATCTTTTTAATGTCTTTTACCCATTTTTCAGAAAATTGCTCCAATCTCATATTGAATGTGCTTGAAAATGCCATATCGACATTTCTATAAGAATTCAGCTTATTTATAAGTTCACTAATTTTATCTTCTCCATAATTTTGCGCAATATACCAGTAAAAAGTTTGCCCACCACGATATGCAGAATAATCATCTAAATCCTTTAATTTGGGTAATAATTGGCTAATTGTTAAATCCCTCATATACATATCAGTCAAAGTAGTAAGTGTGCCAAGACTTTCCCATTCAGCAAGTCCCTCATTCATCCATAATGGAATCTCAAACATACTATTTGTGGATAAAGATGTTTGAAAAGTACCACCATAAAACATATCGTTTAAAACAGCGTGAGTAAGCTCGTGAGCAATAACGTGGCGGAAACTTTCGTAATTTCCATCGAATGGTAAAACTACACGATTTTTGAAAAGCTCGGTTACTCCCCCAACTCCTTCGGGCAAGTATTCATAAACAATATTTGTTTGTTGAAATTGGACATGAGAATTATAAACAATTATAGCTACACGCTGATTTACAGAATAATTTAAATCATTTTGCAATTTAATAAGTGCTTTTTCAGCTTGAAATGCTGTGAATTCGCCAAGATATTTTGACCCTTCATTATAATAAACATCGAAATGCTCCGATTGTATATATTTCCAATTGAAACGTTCATATTGCACTTTGTTTTTCCCGAATTGAGAGAAAGCAAATTGGGTGTTGCAAAATGCAAGTATGAGGATTGCAATGCAGCTATAGATAATATTTTTTTTCATAGAAAGAAAATAAAATTTCAAAAAATTTAAAAAATTTGACGTATAGTTTTATGAATAAGTTTAAAAAAGTTAGATTATAAGAATTAGAAAGGAATTGAAAATAATAATAAATGAAATTTTGCTATAAAGGAAAAAAGTCATAATTTTGTATTTATATAAAGCGGTCAGGTAGCTCAGTTGGTAGAGCAATGGACTGAA
>DAOTPH010000315.1:0-1514 GCA_035451765.1 Bacteroidota bacterium
TCCTTAATTTGTTATGTTTAAATGAGTTGGTCGTATCTTTATTAGTATAATTCAATTTCTCGCCCCAACTGAATTTATCAATTACTTCTTGCATAACCTGAGGATGAGTTCCGTTGAATTTCTTCAATCCACCCATATAACCATAATCAAAATAAGCTGGCTTCTGTTTGTATAATTCTTCTACAACCTCATTACCTTTGTGTATAGAATCAAGTGCTTTTCTTTTCTTTTGCATAAATTCGGGAGGTCGTACCCAGCCATAATGATAAATATATGCATCAACAGGTGCGACTTTTAGTTTAAATGTATTTTCCCTTTGTCTGTAGTGAATTCCATCGAAGTTTGGTATTCTACGAAAAGATTGTGCAGATTCCCAAGAATGAATATCGGGGTCATTGCGAATGATTCTTATTTCCTTTGCATACCACGAATGCGATTTGTGATAATGCCAATAATCTCCCCAAAAATGATAATAATTGAATAGCAATCCTTCAACTTCTTTATTATCATATAGTTCTTCGCATCGCTTTAGAATTTTATCCAAATCCTGCTCATGGCATACCTCATCAGCTTGTAAATAAAATAACCAATCGCCTTTGCAATATGATTTTGCAATATCAGTTTGGTGGGCATTTTCCATTCCATTTGGAAATTTATTTGTGTCCCAAACAGTGTTGATTATCTTGATTTTATTTGAATTTATTGATTGAATTTCTTCGATTGTCCTATCATCGTCATCGCAATCGCCGACTGCAACAACGAATTCATCGACAATCGGCAAAATAGAGGTAATCGATTGCTTGATTGGATAATAAAGTTTTGTACCATTTTTAACAAAAGAAAAACCTGATATAGTCATACAACCAAAATTAATATTATTCAAAATTAAGCAATAAAATGAAACATTTTGATTTGTTATTTGTCGCAAACATATCCTTGCTTTTATAAATCCCATCTTTTAGAGGTAGGGGTGTTTCCTAAAATTCCCCCTTAAAAAAGGGGGCAGGGGGATGTCCCACAGGGGGCTGAAACCCTCTGTTGCAGATGCGTAGAGGCACGTTACACGTCTCTATATAGGGGTTCAAAATCTTGAACCATTACAATTTTTCCCTGTCATTTCCTTGAAAACGCGAATCTATAATTTTTTTTAAAAAATATTTTTTAAAAAAATTATAAAAAAGCTTGATATTTAATATTTTCCTTGTATATTGCAATTTTAAAATGCGCAAAAAAAATAGATAAAAAATGTAGAAAATAGATAATTATCATTATAAAATAGGAAGTTTTAAAATGAAAACTAATCAGAAATATGTTATAAACCCACGATTTCAGTCGTGGGTTATTGCTATTATTATTTTCCTTACAATATTTTACCAACCAGGCACCGCACAAGAAGAACATCCAAATTGGATTGCTTATGATATAGGAAATGTGTGGGGCGGTGGAGTAACTTCATTAGCAAGTGAAAATGACACTTTATGGATAGGTACTGATGATAGAGGTTTGATTAAACT
>DAOTPH010000316.1:0-1509 GCA_035451765.1 Bacteroidota bacterium
TATGTTCACAACAACAATGGCAGCACCACAAGTTATGGAAATGACTATACCACCCGAGATTTATGAAAAAGTTGAAGTGAAAGCTTCAGAATTGCTTCAATTTTTCGTTCGCGATGATGGGCAAATATTCTATGCAATGGGACAAGACGAACCCGAGAAGATAGATATAAAAAAGATAAAGGAAATATCAGTCCGAGAAAATTTAAAACCTGAACTAGTAAATAAATTAATTGTTGCTTTAAAAGTATCGCCCGAAGCTCCTTACGGAGAGGTTGTGGATATTCTTGACCAATTGAATCAAGCAGAAGGTGTAATTGTAGATAATTTACGTAAACAAATCGATCCTGAAACAGGGAAACCAATGGAAAGGAAAAGAAGATTCACGATTGCTCCAATATTAGAAGAAGAATTAGAAAAAATAAAGGGGTTATAAAATGGCAAATTCAAATGTAAATGCAGTCGGAGGTTTTGAGAAATATGGAGCAGTAGAGTTAAAAAGGGTTATCCGCAAAAATACTGTGCGTGGTTTTATAATTACAGCGATTATTGCATTAGCGCTATTCTTGATTTATTTTTCGTATGTTAAAATACAGGCAGCAAGACCTGCTGTAAAGAAACTTGCGCCTATTGCAAAGATTGATATAGTTGACTTACCACCAACAGACCAAGCTACTGAGGATGTGCCACCACCACCCGCAGAGCAAGTTCTCAATACAGGACCTGCAGCACGTGCAGGAACGCCTGTACCTGTACCCGATGCAATGGTTACACCCGATATGCAAGAATTTGCGACTATTAAAGAATTGGGGCGCGCAAGCTCAGAAGGTGGTTCAGGAATAGACCTGGGCGGTTTTTCTCAAAATATTGATTTTACAAATCAAAAAGTCGATGTTAAAGTTAAAGAGAAGGAACCGGATCCTGATGAGTTCATTCCTGTTGAAAAGGAGCCAGGGGTTGATTATGCGAAATTGCAAAGTTTAGTTGTATATCCTGATTTAGCACGTCGAGCAGGTGTAGAGGGAAAGGTTGTAGTTCGAGTATTGGTTGATAAAGATGGGTCAGTAAGGCGTATGTTTATCGAAGCATCAGATAATGAGTTGCTCAATCAAGCAGCGATGGACGCAATTAAAAAATATGGAAAATTCACACCAGCTATACAAAATGACCAGCCCATAATGGTGTGGATTGCTATTCCAATACAGTTCAAGCTCAGATAAGGAATATAATCCAAACAAATGAAATTGGGGTGTTCTTTGAAAGGATGCCCCTTTATTTTTCTAATAATAAATAAAAATAAAATTTAGAGATATTGTTATTTTATAAAGATTTCTTAATTTTGTAATCTTTCTAAGGATGGGTAGGTAGCGAAGTGGTTAAACGCGACAGACTGTAAATCTGTTTGGCTCAGCCATACGGAGGTTCGAATCCTTCCCTGCCCACAAGTTAATAAAAGAATGCGGGAGTAGCTCAGTCGGTAGAGCATCAGCCTTCCAAGCTGAGGGTCGCGGG
>DAOTPH010000317.1:0-1488 GCA_035451765.1 Bacteroidota bacterium
ATATAAATTTGTCCACCATTTACACCCGCTACAATTGTTTTACCATCTGCACTTATTGAAGATGTCCACCAAAATAAATTAGTATCACCACAAGGGTGTACTTCATTCCAACTTTGGCAAAAATTGTTGGATATATACAATCTACCCCTAGAGCTTCCCGCAACTACTATATTTCCATTTGAACTTATTGAGGTTGTCTCCCATTCATAATTACTGTCCCCAGCTGGGCGAGTCTCAATCCAATTATCTCCTCCATCCGAAGAAATAAATAATCTTCCCTCACATGCTCCCGCAATAATTTTCATTCCATCCGCACTCATAGAGACTGAAGTCCACTTTTTGTCAAGAAAGCTATAAGGATATATTTCCCGCCACGTAATTTGCTGGCTATATAATAAACTCGGTAATGCAATAAAAAATAATAAGCAATAAATTAATACTTTTGTTTTCATTTTATCTTTTCTTATTATATCCTAAATTTTTTCTTCTCAAAAATATGAATATTTATCAAATTATTTTCAATTATTTTATTTTTATATACGTTCAAACGAATTGTTGTTATTTTATTATATAATTTGAGGTAAAATATTATGAAAATTCGATTTTTTGCGGTCATCTTATTTATTTCTACAATGTCATTATTTGCACAAAATGATAGCGTGCGAAAAAATGTTGCAATCACCATTTATAATCAAGGAATTGGTGTTGTCAATGAAACTCGCTCGATTTATGTGCCAAAAAATTTATCGGAAATCAATATAACCGATATTCCGACTTCAATTATTCCCACAAGCGTCCATTTCAATTTCGATGGTGAGGTATATGAGCAAAATTATCGCTATGATCTTGTTTCTATGGCGAAGCTTTTGGAAAAATATATCGATAAGAAAATTACTGTCGTTAAGGGAAATGAAACAGAATCAGGAACATTACTTTCTATTCAAAATAATAATCTAATTATTAAAACCCAAAACGGATTGAAAGTGTTTCCCGATTTCAATCAATATCAAATAACAGTCGATGAATTGCCAAGCGGATTGCTCACAAAACCAACGCTTGTATGGAAAGTATTTTCAAAAAAGGAAGGCAAGCAGGATATAGCTTTATCATATAATGTAAGCAATATTAGCTGGAATGCGAAATATGTTGGTGTGCTGAACGATGCGGAAACCCAAATGGATATTAATAGCTGGGTGAGTATCGACAATTCTTCAGGTGGAAACTATGATAATGCAACACTGAAATTGATAGCAGGAGATGTAAATGTGGGGCAAAAGAGTTATCAGACTGCTGAATTCATTGAATATAATGCCGCATTAAGTACTACTGAATATGCAAAGAAACCCAAATTTGAGGAAGAGAAATTTTTTGAATATCATATTTATGAACTAAATCAACCCGCTACAATTTTGAATAATGAAACAAAGCAGCTCTCGCTATTCAATGTATCAAAAGTAAATGTACAAAAGAAATATAAATGCTATCAAA
>DAOTPH010000318.1:0-1456 GCA_035451765.1 Bacteroidota bacterium
CAGAATTGCCACCTTTTGAGATACTCGATGAACTTGATGTTTCTGAGGAATTACTATTAAAATATCGTTATCTTGATTTACGCCGACCCGCTTTACAAAGGAATTTTATCATACGCAATCAAATTTCTCAAGTGACACATCAATTTTTTTATCAAAATAACTTTATTGAAATAGAAACGCCATTTTTAATGAAATCCACTCCCGAGGGTGCTCGCGATTTCCTTGTTCCAAGTCGAATACATAAGGGGAAGTTTTATGCTTTGCCACAATCTCCACAAATTTATAAGCAATTGCTGATGGTATCGGGTTTCGACCGTTATGTGCAAATCGTCAAATGCTTCCGCGATGAAGATCTGCGTAGTGACCGCCAACCCGAATTTACCCAAATTGATGCAGAAATGAGCTTTGTCAAGCAAAATGATATTATCGGGTTGTTTGAAAGATTTTTCAAAATGCTATGGAAAGAAGTACTAAATATTGATATAGAAATTCCTTTTCCACGAATGACTTATAAAGATGCAATGGAAAATTATGGGTCCGATAAACCTGATACTCGTTTTGAAATGAAATTGCAAAAATTAAATCATATATTTAAAAATACTCAATTTCAAGTGTTTGCAAATACAATTACTTCAAATGGCGTAATTGCAGGCTTTAATGCAAAGCATTTGGCTCACTATTCCCGTAAGCAAATTGATGAGCTAATTGAATTTGCAAAAAAATATGGTGCCAAGGGTTTATCATATATTAAATTCCAAGATGATTCAGTTTCATCACCTATAGCAAAATTTATGAGTGATGAAGAAATAAATAATATAAAAGATATTTTTTCTGCCACAGATGGCGACTTAATTCTAATCATTTCAGATAGTTGGAAGGCAGCATATACGTCGCTTGGTGCATTGCGTTTAGAGATTGCGAGGCGCAATGGAATAATGGAGAAAGTTAAGGAACAATATAATTTTCTATGGGTTATCGATTTCCCATTATTTGAGTTTGATGAAGCAGAAAACCGTTGGGTGGCAATGCATCATCCTTTTACATCGCCAAAAACGGAAGATTTGGAATTGCTTGACACAAATCCAGGCGAGGCTCACGCAATAGCTCACGATATTGTGTTGAATGGTGTTGAAATTGGTGGCGGAAGCATCCGTATTCATAATGAGCAAATTCAAAAGAAAATGTTCGATTTGCTTGGTCTCACTGAAAAGCAAGCAAATGACAAATTTGGCTTTCTATTGCAAGCATTGAAATACGGCGCTCCACCACACGGAGGTATTGCGCTGGGCTTAGACCGCCTTGTTATGCTTATGACAGGCATAGATAATATTCGCGATGTTATAGCATTTCCAAAAACAACATCGGGTTTATCATTGATGGATAATTCCCCCTCAGAAGTTGACCCTGGCCAATTGCGTGAATTGGGTTTAAAAATAGAGAGATAAATATGCAATGA
>DAOTPH010000319.1:0-1426 GCA_035451765.1 Bacteroidota bacterium
CAAAATTCAAAATTTTTACCCTTTACACTTTACACTTTACACTTTACCCTTCACTCTTTATCTCTGTATCACAAATGGTACGCTTTGGACATCTCCTCTCGCTATTGTACGAACATAATAACTCCCGCTTGGATATGAACTTATATCCAAATTCAAATTATAATCCCCAATTTGATGATAAGTTGTCCCAAAATCATATAATTTCCTTCCTAAAATATCCCATACAGAAACATTAACTTCAACGGGTTCTGATATGTGATAATAAATTCCAAGATTGGAATTAGTGGGATTAGGAATAATTTTAAAATTTACAATATAATTATGATCATTATAGATATTTCCATCATATCTTGCATAACCCACCACTATTGAATCTGCATCTAAAAAATACACTTCTGCATGTATTGCGCTGTCCAGCGGCACTGTAATTGTGTCCAATACAAGTGGTGTGCTTAAATCAAAAGGTGGTTCCAATCCCGCTTGCTTTTGCTCGCAAAAATATATATTATTCGGATTGTTCGCATCCCGAGCCAAAATTCCATAAATACCTACACCTGATGCTGCTGTATCCATAGCACTTATAATAGCGTGCCAGACATCTTGATCTTTTATTGTAGCAACTCTTATAGTTGGATATATACCAATACAAACACATAAATCACTATATATTCTTTCGCATTTTATATCTCCATTTTGGTCTTTAAATTTAAAATGATACGTAAAAACATTAGGGTGTTCATTTGAGTATGGAACCGAAATATTAAATGAAAGAGAATTCTGACCTTGCAAGCAATATGTTGTATCAAATGTCGTAATATCAAACATATTAATTCTTTCCATATCAATCGTGTCAATATTGCACTGATTTGGCTCTATGTTTATATTATATGATATTGCACATCCATCCCCCAAACTATGATGAATGTATATCATCTTATTTAGAGGCTGATATGAAATCTGGCAGTCTGGAGCCATTCGCCATACCCAATTTGTCCTCACTATATTAATATTCTCACAACAAGGACCTGACGTGAATATATCTGATAAGGAATCGCAAACTATTAATTGACGACTATATAATACATTTCCATCGACAATCTGGCTGTCTAATATAAAAGTGCCGAGCATAAATTTATAAGAATAATATTTGTTAGGGTCACCGCACATTTGAATTATATAAGTTTGTCCACTTTTAAGAGAGGTATTTTTATAAAAATAATGGTTATGTCCATAAATTACTGTTTTGAAGTTATCGTTCTCTATTCTAAACCCTTCAAAATCATTGCTTACCTCTTGCATCAATAATTGTAAAGATTCATAATCACAAGAAGAAGTATTTGTAATTGTAATTGTCCAGCAGCTATCCTCCATCGGGCTTGTTTCTATTTGTAAATGTCGTTTTGCCCAATAGCATCCCGTACAAGTA
>DAOTPH010000320.1:0-1389 GCA_035451765.1 Bacteroidota bacterium
CAAGATGGAACGGGCAATTTACTTGAGCTTTCAATTAATGCAGCAAGAGCAAAAGCAACATTGGGCGAGATTTCCGATGCAATTGAAAAGGTTTGCGGTCGTTATACACCACAAATAAGGGCAGTGAGTGGAGTGTACAGTTCAGAATTTAAAGACCAATCAGTAATTGATGAGGTAAGGAAAATGACAGATGAATTTGCACATAAATTCGGACGTCGTCCACGTATTTTGGTAGCAAAAATGGGGCAAGACGGACACGACCGAGGTGCAAAGGTCATTTCTACTGCTTTTGCAGATTTGGGATTTGATGTGGATATAGGACCCCTCTTCCAAACACCTGAGGAAACGGCACGGGAGGCAATTGAGAACGATGTTCACGCAATCGGAGTCAGTTCACTTGCGGCAGCTCATAAGACTCTTGTACCCCAACTGATTAATGAACTCAAAAAGTACAGTCGAGATGATATACTTGTATTTGTAGGTGGTGTAATTCCACCTCAAGATTATCGATTTTTATATGATATTGGTGTTTTAGATATATTTGGTCCCGGTACAGTAATTCCTGAATCAGCAAAAAAGATACTTCAGCATTTATTTGAAATATTAAGCTAATATAATTGATGGAAGATAAAATTTCTAAATCTCACAATAAAGGTAAAATTAGAAAAGTAAATTTAACTGTTGATGATTATTATAATGGAATCATCTCTGGAAATCGTGCAATATTATCGCAAGCAATTACATTAATCGAAAGTAAATCGCAACGGGATGAACAAATTGCACAAGATCTTATAACACGAATTCTTCCACTATCAGGAAATTCAATTAGAATTGGTATATCGGGTTCACCAGGTGTTGGAAAAAGCACATTTATTGAAACATTTGGCAATTTCCTTATTAATCGAGGGAAAAAGGTTGCTGTGCTTGCTATAGACCCATCAAGTCGTCGCACACACGGTTCTATACTTGGTGATAAAATTCGTATGCAAAATTTATCGCGCAATCAATCGGCATTTATCCGACCAAGTCCAAGCGGAGATGTAGGGGGTGGTGTTTCTCGCAAGACAAGAGAGACAATTTTGCTTTGCGAGGCTGCGGGATATGACATAATTTTGATTGAAACAGTGGGGGTTGGACAAAATGAAATTGAAGTGCGTTCGATGGTTGATTTTTTTCTTGTGCTATTGCTTCCGAATGAAGGGGACGAATTACAAGGAATCAAGAAAGGGATAATTGAGCTTGCTGATGCAATTGCGATAAATAAATCCGATGGTGACCAGATGGCTATAGCTGAACGCACACTCAAAGAATATCAAATGGCACTTCATATTCTTTCTTCAAAAGACAAGCAATGGACACCAAAAGTGCTAACTTGTTCTGCATTATATA
>DAOTPH010000321.1:0-1375 GCA_035451765.1 Bacteroidota bacterium
AATAATTACATCTTGGCTTGATGTAATATTTGCAAAGTTTATTAAATCAGAAATCCTTGCACGAAAAATATCATAACCCCCTACATTATCAAATCCATTTGATGAATAATATAAATATTTGCCATCGGTTGAAATATATGGTGTAATTTCATCGCAACCTGAATTTATAGAATCTCCGCAGTTAATAGGAGCACTCCAATTGCCATTTGGCAATTTTTTTATAAACCAAATATCAGAACCGCCATATCCTGAATCTCTCTCACTTGAAAAAAATATTAGATTCCCATTTGTCGAAATAGATGGATGAGAATACCAATCCATTAAATTTGTGGGTATATTGTCCAATTGTTTAGCTTTGATAATTTCATTATTTTTAATTTTGCCTATCATCAGGCGGCTCTGTCCGATAATTTCTGAGAGAGGCGTCAATTCCCTTCCTGCTGAATCAGAATAGAAATTCTGAGAACTTGAATAATCTTTTGCAAATCCAAAATATATATTGTCATCGAAAAACGTAGGGAATCCAATATCACCCTCAATACCAAATTGAATTATCTTTTCTGTTCTTATCCGATTAGGAGCAAGATAATTCCCACGGATTATTGATTGATGAATTCCATTTTCAATTGTCAAATATGGTATATCATTATCGAACGAAATTGCCCATTGATTTTCTTCAGTATTGCATAAACTGACAGGCTCAATTTTATAATGCCATCCTTGTAATTTTGTGAGTATTTCAGAAGTATCATGCTCAATGCCTGTCCATCGTGTCGGCTGGCACAATACCATAGGTTTCGGGCATTCTTCGTCTTTTAATGTATATTTTGGTGATGTGCATCCAAAAATACTTATTAAAGCAATAAATATGACAATTAAATTTCTATTCTTTATATTAAATATCATTAATTTACAAATTAACAAAAATTATATATTTAAAAATTTCTAAATTAATTATAATTTTTTTAAAATTAGGCAATGTTCCAAAATAATCAAAAATTCTGCGTTATTTTTATAATTATATTTCTTTTTGGAGTGCATTTATATTCACAAAAATCAATAGATTTGCGAAAACCGTTAAATCCTGAGAATTTCAAAATTTGGGATGAATACATTCACCGATATGCACCCAGCGATAGTGCTTATAATGTCGTGATCCATATTGCTCGGCAGCATTATTTTACAGGGTATTATATTACTGCACTTGAGGTATTTTATGTTTATGAATCGCTTTTCCTAAATAAATCTAATGAAATACAAAATGAAAAGACAAATCTTATTGCACTTTCTTTGATACAATCGCCAAATGAACATAATTATCAATTATATGAAGAACTTGCCCATAGACTAGCAGATACTGAAGATGGCTTTATTG
>DAOTPH010000322.1:0-1362 GCA_035451765.1 Bacteroidota bacterium
ATCAATAAATGCAATTGAAGTAAAATCAGAAAAATTTTCGAAAATTGATGACATAAAATTTTATGATTTAGAGGGTCGGCTTCTCTATAGCGAGAAGAATATAATGTCAAATCCATATTATATAAATCGGCAGAATTTTGCAAATGAAAAAATCATTTTTGCAGTTATCCAAACGGGAAAGTATGTTTTTTACGAAAAAATCTTGTGTGAGTAAATAGTAGAGGCAATTACTGAATTGCCTCTACAAATTTTCTATATATATTCATTTGTGATTTCTTTTTGCTCGCGATGTGAATAGAATTTGAATTCATCTAATTTGATTTGTTCATTGGTGCGGACGTTTATTTTTAGCAAATACTTTATCATAAGGCGGGTTAGATTTGATATTTCACCATCATTCAGATAATCAAGCATATAAGGGTTAACAACTAAATCGAGCGAAAATTCATCGGATTTAGTTTTATATTTTTTTAACCAATTTTCAATTCTGTTGAGTATTATAAACTTCGATGGGATCCTTCCCATACCTTCGCAAGTTGGGCAGAGATCGCTAATTTTTTCTTCAACTGCTTGAGTCAACCTTTGGCGAGTGATTTGCATTAAGCAAAGCTGCGTTAATGGATAAACAACGGTTTTTGATTTATCTTTCGAGAGCTCGCGTTTCATTTCGTAATATATACGCCGTTGATTTGCTTCTGATGCCATATCTATAAAATCAATCACAATTATGCCACCAACATCCCTCAAACGCAATTGCTTTGCTATTTCCACAACAGCTTCTGAATTTGTTTGAAAAGAATTCACCTCTTGCTCCCGCTCCTTTGAACGTCCCGAATTAACATCCACTACTGTCATTGCTTCCGTATTGTCAAAAATAATGTATCCGCCACTTTTCAAAAATACTTTCTTTTGATATGTCTTTGCAATCTCTTTATGAATGCCAAAGAATTCAAATATCGGTTGTTTGCCTTGATAAAGTTTAAGCCTTTCAACCAAATTTGGCGAATTCCTTTGCAAATATTCGATGATTTCTTTGTATAACCGGGATGAATTTGTGACAAGTTGCTCAACGTCAGGTGTAAAATGGTCCCGCACAACACTTGTGGCAAGTTCCAAATCTTGATAAAGAAGCATAGGTTCGTGTGCTGTTCTGACTTTTTCCTGGATGTTTTGCCATAACTCAACAAGATCATTTGCATCTCGAACCAATTCTGCATCAGATTTGCCTTCAGCTGCGGTGCGAATGATGAATCCATATCCACGAGGAAAATTCTTGCGTGCTATTGAGCGCAATCGGCTTTTTTCTTTGAGATTTGTAATTTTTCGTGATATTCCAATATTTTTTGAAAATGGGAAAAGCAC
>DAOTPH010000323.1:0-1352 GCA_035451765.1 Bacteroidota bacterium
GGGTCGTCATCCATTTCTACTTTTTGTGGTGAATGAACACATTGAATATGAGAAATTTCGAGATGATTCTTTCGGGCAACATTATTGATTTCATCAATATCGCCATAAAGTATTAGCTCAATATCGTGGTATTTATCTTTTGAAAAAGATTCATTTGCAAGCAATATCCCCTCAATTTCATTATGGGGGGAAAAATCGCTACCCATTGCGTCAATTCCTATTCTCATTATTTTCAATTTTAATAAGAATGGTTGTTATAATTTTTCAATTATTATTCTACCATTGTAATATCCACACTCGGGGCATGCTGTATGAGCAAGCCTTCTTGCACCACAATGAGGACATATTGTCGTTTGAGAATAAGTTGCTTTGTAATGCGACCTTCTTGTATCTCTTCTTGATTTTGAAAATCTTCTATTCGGATTTGGCATAAGTTCCTCTAATTTTTCAAATTTAAATTTTTTAATTTCTTCCATTTTTCATCAACCTCTTCACTTCTTTGAAGTTGATTTGTTAATTCAGGATATAAATCAGTGAATGATTTCCCACGCAAATCAGGATGAATTCGTTTCATTGGCAAATTCAAAATCAAGATTTGTCGTATATCTTCTGTTAAATCAATCATTTGGTCATCTTCGTTTATTATTATATCCTCGCTCTCCGTCTCGAAATTCTGCGTTGCTTTTCTTAAGAAATATAATTCTGAATTTGCAATATAACTCAACTCAACCTCGCCGGTAATTAAATCATCATATTCCCGCAACGATAAATCGCATACCAAATGAGTATAGCAGCTAACTGTCCCAATTATTGTATATCGTCTACCAAGTTTTGTCATTACTGCTGATAATTCTATATCACCAAAGAACTCTACAGGTAAATCAACAATATCTTCTGCATTTTCGTGCAGGTCAATTGGATATTTGCCATCCTTTATTCCGTGTATTCTAACTTGCAACATTTTATATCAATTTGCAATTTATAAAGATTTCAAAATTAACTAATTATTAATTATTAGCAAAATTTTATAAAAAAACCCGCTTCTTTTGAAGCGGGAAAATTAAGGAGGTAAAAATGAAAAAAGTTAATTTTTACTTTTTTTATTGCTATTGTGTTATAGCCATTGTTTTTGGGATAACGGACACTTTCTTTCTTTCTTTATCCAATCTTGAAAATTCTACTGTGCCATCAATTAATGAAAATATTGTATAATCTTTGCCCATTCCAACGTTCTTGCCTGGGTGATATTTTGTTCCCACTTGCCTTATTATTATATTCCCCGCGCGTACTTCCTCACCACCGAATTTCTTTACGCCACGATATTGCGGGTTCGAATCCCTTCCATTTTTTGA
>DAOTPH010000324.1:0-1323 GCA_035451765.1 Bacteroidota bacterium
CCCCTTCTGTTAAAGCCCGAATTCTTTTTAATACTGAGTATTATAGAGGAAGGTATCACCGAGGATGAATTGCGCAAGTTATTTATTAAAGAAGCGGGTATTAGCGAAATAACTCCCATTCTTGAAACTCTTAAAGTGCTTGATGATAATTTGTTTTTGGAAAGCGATCGCTATTTCCAAAAACTGCGTGAAGATAATGAAGCATACAATTTGCTTCCCTCTCGTCCTTTGATTACATCTGGACGCTCTTATCCCGAAGATCCTGAGGAGTTCCAAAAATTTATGGGGGACCTATTCAGCACAAAAAAAACCTCTGGTATATATAGAAATGCTAGTGCAATAATTGTTCCGCATATTGAGCTTTCGCTAAAGGAATATTGTCATCACATTTATTCTATAGGCTATGATGCAATTGCAGAAACAAAATTCGATACAATTGTAATATTAGGCACATCACATTTTGCATTTTCTGATTATTTTATGCTGACAAAAAAGCCATACAATACCCCTCTTGGCATTATAGAAAATGACGAGGAAGTTCTCGATTATCTTGAGAAAAATTTTCCAAATACTTTTAAATTTGATGACCAAGCTCATCGATTTGAGCATTCGATTGAGTATCAAGCTGTACTTTCAAAATACTATTTTAGAAATAGAAAGTTCAAAATAATTCCAATACTTGTGGGACCATTTCAACAATTTGTTCAGGATAAAAAGCAGCCAATTTCAGATGAGAGAATTAACAAATTTATCAGAGGATTAAAAGAAGCTTTGCAAAAAGCAAATCGCCATCCAATTTTTATTGCCAGTGTAGATTTATCGCATATTGGAATGAAATTTGGGGATGAATTTGATGCAAAAGATAAGCTTGAACAATGCAAATTTGAAGATTATAAATTGCTCAATTCAATTAGTAATATAGACAAGGAAGAATTTTTTAATGAAATTATCGCAACTCAAGATGCTTGGAAAGTTTGCGGCATATCACCAATTTATACATTGTTATCATTAATTGATGCTAAATCAGGAGCATATCTGGATTATAATCAATGGTATGAAGAAGCAACTAAATCTTCGGTATCTTTTGCAAGTATGGCATTTTATAGCTAAAAATTTTTAAATAATTGGACTAATCGCTATTTTTATGGGCATAATCAGTGACGTAGAATCCTGAACCTTTAAAGATTAATCCAATGTCTTTGCTAATTATTCTTTCGACTTCACCTTTGCCAGCGGGTTGGTATTCGCAAATATCCTCAGGGCAAAATTTTAGTGGTTCATCATTAATTTTTTGCTCGTATTCAAAAATTTTATTGCATTTTT
>DAOTPH010000325.1:0-1275 GCA_035451765.1 Bacteroidota bacterium
GACAATTTACAAAAAGGTTTAGAACTAGCAAAAGCGAGCAATAAAAATGTTTTTCTGGATTTTACGGGATTTACTTGTACAAATTGCAGGTGGATGGAGCAAAATATGTTCAAATCCGATGAGGTGCAAAATCTTCTTAATCAAATGGTCAAAGTAAAACTTTTCACAGATAGAAATGAGGAACCATATTTATCGAATAAAAAATTCCAACAACAGAAATTCGGTTCAATAGAATTACCGTTATATGTAATTTTAAAACCGACGGGTGAAGTGATTGCTACCGAGACATTTACTCGTAATCACACCGAATTTATTAATTTTCTAAAAATGGGAGTAAATGAGAATTTTTAACGAAATTTATTAAATATTCTTAATTTTGTTTTCTAAGGAATTTAGAAATGATAATATTTCTCAAACTTGTTGCAATTGCAATAATCAGCTATTTAATTGGCTCAATCCCTTGGGGATTAATAATATCTAAGAAATTTTTCGGATTTGATATTCGGAAAAAAGGGAGTGGAAACATTGGCTCAACTAATGTTTTCCGTATTCTCGGGATGAAATGGGGCATAATAGTGCAAGCATTAGATATTTCCAAAGGTGTTTTGGCAGTGCTGATTGCAAGTTGGATTGGAAAGAATATATCTATACCAAATATTACAGGATTTTCTGATATTACAGTAATTCAATTCTGCGCGGGTTTAGTTGCAGTATTTGGTCATGCATTTTCGATATTTGCACAATTCCGCGGAGGCAAGGGTATCAATACAGCATTAGGTATGCTAATCGCAATTGCACCAATTGATTTAAGCATCTCAATATTAATTTTCATTTTAGCAGTGATTTTATCAGGATATATTTCGCTTGGTTCAATTTCAGGTGCCCTCGCTTTGCCATCATCTCTATTTATGCGTTATAATTTCTTACATATAAATATCCCCTCTTATCATTTTCTCATTTATGCGACCATTGCTTTAGCGGTATTTATTATTTATACACATAGAAAAAATATAATACGGTTGCTAAAAGGTACCGAAAATTATTTCGCAAAGCTCCAGCTAATTAAAGTAAAATTTTTACAGCCTAAAAATTTGAGTAAATGATTAAGCCCAATTTTAATGAGGCACTTATAGAAAGCAATTCTATTGCTGTTATTGGTGCAGGTGGTTGGGGCACTTCGTTATCAACAGTACTTGCCATAAACGGCTACGATGTAAAAATCTGGGCACTTGAAAAAGAAACAGCTGACGACATAAATTATAATCATAGAAATTC
>DAOTPH010000326.1:0-1268 GCA_035451765.1 Bacteroidota bacterium
GTACATTCCTTTAGGTGCTATTTGATTAATAGCATTGACTTGTCTTTGCAATGAAATTTGTACATATTTTTTGAACTGTTCAGGATTTTCACCTATCATACGATTCGACTCATCGAAGGTTAATCCTACGGGATAATATCCACCACCATAAGGATTATGTAGTGATGTTTGGTCTGAACCTAAATCTACTTCAAAATCAGATTTGACAATCTTTTCCCATAAATCAACAACATTTCCTAGATATCCAATCGAGATTGCTTCTTTATTTTTTCGAGCTTTATCAGCGCGAATCAGAACATCATCTAAATTTTCATAATATTCAACAAGCCAGCCTTGATTATATCTCTTTAGTAATGCTTTTGGATTTATTTCAGCAATCACTCCAACAGCGCCAGCAATTTGAGCTGCTTTTGCTTGAGCACCGCTCATTCCACCCAAACCTGACGTGACAAATACCTTGCCTGCTAGTGTTTCGCCTGTTCTCAATCGTTCTGCATTCATCACTGTAATTGTTGTTCCGTGAACAATACCTTGCGGACCTATATACATATAAGAACCCGCTGTCATCTGCCCGTATTGAGTTACACCGAGTGCATTCATTCTGTCGTAATCATCGAGTGAAGAATAATTCGGTATGACTTGACCATTTGTCACCACCACACGCGGAGCATCGGGAGTGGAGGGGAAAAGTCCTAATGGATGGCCTGAATACATAACAAGAGTTTGTTCTTCGGTCATTTCAGAGAGGTATTTCATTGTCAAACGATATTGTGCCCAATTTTGAAATATTTGCCCATTTCCTCCATAAATTACCAATTCATAAGGATGCTGAGCAACATTTGAGTCAAGGTTATTTTGAATCATTAGCATTATTGCAGCTGCTTTGCGGGAACGTGCGGGATAATAATCAATTGGTCGAGCATAAATTGGATATGTTGGACGGTATCGATACATATATATGCGTCCATAAGTGTTCAATTCATCAGCAAATTCGCGCGCCAAAAATGGATGCAATTTCTCGGGAAAATAACGCAAAGCATTTTTCAATGCTAATCTTTTTTCTTCTAAGGTCAATATGTTTCTCCTCTTAGGAGCTCGAGAAATATTTGGGTCAAATTCCTGCATTTCAGGCAATTCATCACCAATACCTTCATTAATTAATTGAGCAAATTCTTCTTTTGTCAAATTATCTTTCATTTTATATCCTATTTTTTATTATACTTTTCTTCTAATTTCTGAATACTTTCTTCAGAGAGTTTATTTGTTTC
>DAOTPH010000327.1:0-1260 GCA_035451765.1 Bacteroidota bacterium
TCTGGCATCATTATGTCCAAAAAGACAACATCATAGAGAACACCAGTCAGCTGAGCTGATTTGAACAATTCAATTGCTTGTTCTCCATTTTCAGCAACATCACACTCCCCGAATGCACTCAATATTTCCTGCATTACCTGAGAAGTTATATAGTCATCTTCTACAACTAAAGTACGCATAAATACCTCAATTTTGTTATATATTAATTTCGATATATCTTTCTAAATATTGTATTACTTTGTTGATTTCTTCACGAAAAATTCTAAATAATTTACCCAAATTCCTATTTGTATTGTTTCTGCTTAATCGATTTATTTCGCTTAATATATTTATCGCTTTTTCTGCTCCAAAATTTCCGACTTCGGATTTCAATTTATGTGAAATCCTATCAACTTGCTCCAAATCATTTTCCAATATTGCTTTTTCTAAATTGTTAATTTGAACAGGTGAGTTTTCAATAAAATATTTAATTAGCTTATTTAATAATGCTTTATTATGATTGATAGAAACAAGTAGTTTTGTTACATCAATAGTATTATTAGTGATATTAGGTGAATACTTGATGAGAACTTCAAAAAAATTCTCCCAATCAATTGGCTTGGTAATTATATAGTCAAATCCTGCTTCTTTTATCGCCTCAATTGTTTCATCGTCATCGTGCGCAGTTAGAGCAATAATTGGTGTATGCTCTAAGCTATTTTTTGCCTCAATTTCCAATAATGCTTTGATTGTTTCAAATCCATCCATCTCGGGCATTTGTATATCTAAAAGCACTGCGTCAAACTTTTCGTTCGAATAATAATATACTCCAATTTTGCCATTTTCAGCAACTTTATATCTACAATTTGTTGAATTTAAGGCTTCTTTTATTACTTCTTGATTAATATAACTGTCTTCGATAATTAATAAATTTAGAGACAGGTCACTATAAATACTTGATACTTCTGATATAGTTTTCGCTTTTGCTGTTTTTTCTTCTTGCATTCCGTCCGAAATTTCAAATGGAATAGTAAAATGAAAAACCGAGCCTTCGCCTACTGTGCTTTCACAATAAATTTCTCCACCCATCATATCCACAATCTCTTTTGAAATATACAAACCTAAACCTGTCCCTCCATATTTTCTTGTTAAGTTGTCATCAATTTGACTGAAACTTTTAAAAAGCTTCTCAATTTTGTCCGAAGGTATACCTACACCTGTGTCTCGGATATCAAATCGAATTATTACTTTGTTCTGAACCTCCTTAATTTTAATTACGGA
>DAOTPH010000328.1:0-1234 GCA_035451765.1 Bacteroidota bacterium
AAGCCCTCTGTTGCTATGGATCTTAAATTGCAACAGTTGGCTTCAGCCACGAGCACGGATGCTTTTGCAACACAATTATATGTGCTTGCACCATCCCGGTGCAGAATTCCCCCTTAAAAAAGGGGGTAGGGGGATGTAAATGAACAAGGGGTAGCCACCCCTTGCTCAATATGCAGAGGGCTAAAGCCCTCTGTTGCTATGGATCTTAAATTGCAACAGTTGGCTTCAGCCACGAGCAAAGTTGTAGGGGTTCACAATTTGAAACCCCTATATTGAACTTAAGACTTTTGTTATAAACTCGTAATCATCTGAATTTCTTACTCAATTTCTTGAAAAAATCACTAAATTTTCGTTGAAAACTTTCGTTATTTACACGAATCATCAATATTATGCCTGCAATTCCGACAAGAATATCTCCACCCCACATACTTAAAACGGGGGAGATGATTCCTCTATCTGCAAGCTTTTCCCCACCAATTAGCGAAACCCAATTAAAAACATAGAACAAAAGGCTGATGCCAGCTGCAACACCAAAATTTCCCCGCCGTATTATTATTCCAAGTGGTGCCGCTATCAATACAAACACAAGACAAGCAAATGGAATTGAATATTTCTTTTGTATTTCCACGCTATATTGGTCAATACGGTCCTGCAAGCTTTCGATATTACTTGAGGCTGCATATAAATTCATACGGAAATGATTTAATTGCATTTCAGCAGTTTTTAAAGCTTCAATTTTTGAACGGGTTGCATCATTAACATTTCTTAACTCAGGTGATATAAATTTTTGAGCGTAAGGTGGTTGAGTTCCATAGAGTAAAAAATTTAGATGATTTATCAATAAAGAATCGAAATCCTTTATTTTTTCTAATTGATTTTTTGCGATTCCATCTATAATTTTCTGCATATCAGAAATACGCATCTCACGGTCACCGCGTGAGAACACATCAGCATTTGAGCGACTAAAAAAGAATTCCGAAGCGTCAGCATAAATTTCCCCTTTTTGGAAATTAATTATACGGTAAATATCTTCACGATTCTTAAATATTTGGTGCATCTCGCCATTATAAAGCGTAATAACCATTTTGGAATAAGTGGGATTGCTTTTAATATAGCCACTATCTGCTGAAATTATATTTTGTGTATACATTTTAGTATTATCATAAATTGTCACCCCTGTGAGTTTGCCTGATATAGAATCTACTTTGCGAGCAAGAATCGTATATCCGCTTAT
>DAOTPH010000329.1:0-1233 GCA_035451765.1 Bacteroidota bacterium
GAGGGGGCAATTTCTGGAATAATTCAAATGCCAGGTGATGAGGGTGCAATCCCAAGTTTGAAACCTCATATAAGTGCCATTATACCCAATCCAGCAATGGAGACAGCAACAGTGTCTATTTGGTCTCCATTTGAAGTATCGGATGCAATAATTGAATTATATGACATTCAGGGTGGACTTGTAAAGACAATAGTCCTTCCAATTTTGCCGAAGGGAAATTCTGCAATTACCATTGATTTAGCAGATTATTCAAGTGGTGCGTATATGGTGATTTTGAAAACCCATAGAGGCACATCAACTAAGAATATGGTTATTATTAAATAATTGGCTGATTTTCAAGGTTTAAATTATCAAGGGGTGTAAATTGATACACCCCTTTTTATATTAATATAATATAATGATGAGCTTAGTATAAGTTATAAGAAGATTATCTTATATTTTTTCCCCCTTATTCCTTTATTGAAATTTCTACGCGGCGATTTAAAGCCCGATTTTCTTCTGTTGTATTTGGTGCAAGGGGTTTTTTAGCCCCATAACCTTCGGTATGGATTTTGGATTTGCTAATTCCTTTGGATATTAAATAATTAGCAACGGATTGTGCTCGCTTTTGGGATAAATTCAAATTATACGCATCGTCGCCAATGTCGTCTGTATGCCCCTCAATTATAATTTTATTGAACTGGATTGTCTTTAAATAATCAAGCAAACGATTTAGCTCGGGATAGCTTTCTTGCTTCAATGAATAATCATCAAAATCAAAAAATATGTTGTTTATTGTTATTTTTTGTTGCTCTTTAAGAATTTCTTGTGAAGAAATGAGTTTAATATTTCGGTAAATTATTGAATCTTTTGTATTCTTTTTCAAATCGATATTTCCCGATGTAGGGTAATAATTCTCTTTTTGAACGTAATATCCATAATTATAACCATAAGGAAGTGCGATAATGTACTCACCTGTTGTTGGATTGGAATGAAGTTCTCCAAGCGATTTGCCCGAAGATAAATCTTCCCATTTTATAGAAGCTTCGAGCGGATTTCCATTCTGGTCATATATTTTGCCTTTGATAATTACAACTCTTTGAGGTTTATATGCTTTAGGGATTGTAACAGAATATAAATCCCATCCACCATAGCTATCATCACGATTTTTCGAAGCAAAAAAAGCACTATCTCCCGTTATACCAAATTTATAACCCCAATCATCATCCACGGAATTGATATAACGCCCCAGAT
>DAOTPH010000330.1:0-1231 GCA_035451765.1 Bacteroidota bacterium
TTTATTATTTTGTAATTTCCTGATAATTTATTTAAATATGACATAGAAGCATCACAAATTTTAATTAAAAATTATGGAATTGCAACAATTCCACCATCTGTATTTTATTCTAAATCCCAAGAAGGGAAGCAATTATTAAGGCTTTGCTTTGCAAAAAAGGATGAAACATTAAAAGAAGGTATAAAAAAATTAAAAAGTATATAAAATGGCAATAAAAGTAGTCACAATTGATTTTTGGAATACGATTTTCGATTCAAGCAATGGGCAAATGCGGAATTATATAAGGAATCAAGAAATCCGCAAGGCAATGAAAAGAATAGGATTTGAACCAACTGACCACCAAATTAACGAGGCAATTCGTGCTGCATGGGGCCATTTCAATCGCCTATGGACAGAGGAAATGCGAACACCAACACCTCTTGAATCAGTCGAATTTATATGGAATTACTTTTCACTTCCTTATGATAAGGAAGTTATTGAGGAAGTAGTGAGGAGCTTTGAAACAGCAATTTTGAAATACCCACCAAATCTTGTGCAAGACGCAAGCTATGCAATTTCAAAATTGAGTGAAGAATTTGAAATTGGGTTGATTTCCGATACAGGATTTACACCAGGTAGTGTTTTGCAAGAACTTATGAGGCAAAAGAATATTCTGCAGTATTTCAAATCTTTTAGTTTTAGCGATGAGACAGGCGTTTCCAAGCCACATCCGAAAGCATACGAAAAAGTGTTGAATGAGTTAAATATTAATCCCGAAGAAGCCTTACATATTGGAGATATTGAAGATACTGATATTAAAGGTGCAAAAAACTTAGGTATGAAAGCTGTGCTTTTCCTTGGTGATCCAACAGCAAATCACGCATCTCATACAAAACAACATAGCAAAGCAGATGCAATTGCACACAGTTGGAATGAAGCATTAGTATTTGTACGAAAATTATCATCTCAGATATTTTAACAAATGAATGTTGTATTTTTAATAATTTTTTGTAATTTTGTAAATATAAAAAAGAGAAATATTCCCGAATAGCTCAGCTGGTTAGAGCATCTGACTGTTAATCAGAGGGTCGGGGGTTCAAGTCCCTCTTCGGGAGCTGTGAATAATAAGGCGTAGGCATACGCCTTTTTTTGTGCCTGCACCATCCTGGTGCAGAATTCCCCCTTAAAAAAGGGGGTAGGGGGATGTCTCAATTCCCCCTTATCAAAGGGGGTAGGGGGATGTCCCGCAGAG
>DAOTPH010000331.1:0-1225 GCA_035451765.1 Bacteroidota bacterium
TTATTGCCCCCAAGGATGAAATATATGATAAAATCCTTTCTAATATTCTGGAAGTGAAATCTCGGAAAGGTAATGTTATTGCAATCACTGATGAGGGAAATGACGATTTGAATAATATTGCAGACCATATCATTTATATTCCTAATACATTACCAATTTTAACACCGATATTGACCGTGATTCCATTGCAATTACTTGCTTACTACACTGCTAAAGAATTGGGAAAGGATATAGATAAACCACGAAATTTAGCTAAAAGTGTTACGGTAGAATAATGCTATGCTGAAACTTGCAAGCAGAACATTTTTCATTTTTTTCACAATTTTCGCAAATCAGTTATTTGCTTTTCAAATTGATACAAATAATATTCAAGTAAAGCTACCAATACCTCCACTTGATTCTATTGTTCAAAATATCCAAAGAGACACAGCATCTATAAAACGAGATAGTTTAAAAATAAAGAAAAAAAGTTCAATTGATAGCCTTGTCACAGGGAAAGCACGTGATTCAATTACTTTCAATGTTAAATCGCAAGTTATCAAATTATATGGTGATGCGAAGTTAACATATAAAACGCAAGTTCTAACTGCTGATTATGTCGAAATGAGCTTAAAGGATGCCACATTGCTTGCGAAGCCTACAATTGATTCAAGTGGAAAGGTTAAAAATTTCCCTGTATTTAATGATAAAGGCGAGGAATTCTATGGCAAAGTCATTCGTTATAATTTTAAAACTCAAAAAGGAACAATAGAGTTAGGTGAAACCCAACTTTCTGAAGGATTTTACTTTGGCAAACAAGTAAAACGCATCTCTGATAAAGAGTTAAATGTAAAAGATGGATTTTATACAACTTGTGATGTACCTCAACCGCATTATTATTTTGGTTCTCCAAAAATGAAAATCGTTTTGGGAGATAAAGTATATGTCGACCCATTAATTTTTTATGTTGAGGAAATGCCAATTTTTCTTGTTCCATTTGGATTTTATATTCCAAATAAAACGGGAAGACAATCAGGACTGATGGTGCCAACATTCTTCTTTTCAAATTCTCGTGGTGTAGTATTGGAAAAGCTTGGATATTATTTTGCCGCAAGTGATTATTGGGACACTCAATTATCAGCTGATTATTTCTCCAAAGGTGGATATATGGTACATAATAAAACAGTCGTAAAAATTGGCGACGCTTTGAATTCGGATATTGAGCTTGATTATGGAAAAACCCGTG
>DAOTPH010000332.1:0-1223 GCA_035451765.1 Bacteroidota bacterium
AATTCAGATATATATACAAAATACGAAAGGAAACACAATGCCCTAAGCATCGTCACACGCGATACATCAGTTGATGTCCAGATGTGGTATTCAGGAATTTATAGCTTTTCAATACAAGCAATGAACGATTTAAAAAATGGACCGATGAATAGCCAAGTTTTCTATGGACCACCAAGTTGCTTGACTACTCCCGGGACATTATCAGCACCGATAATATACTCACCTGAGGCACCACCTGCTGATGAGATAATCAATGTCGGGGACAGTTTGGAATTGCGTTGGTCGAGAGTGGAAGGTGCAACGACTTACGATGTTATTTTTAATATAAATCGTGCAATATTAAAATCTGATACTCTCAATTATAGTTATATTTTAATACTGATAGATTATCCCGATACTTCATATACCGTGAATACTTTTGAACCAAATACAGAGTATCAATTTCTCGTTGGCGCTGCATCATACAATGACCACAGTGGATTTACGCAGAGATTATTTAGGACCCCACTTGTGCTTGGGGTAAAGGATATAGTCAAGAAAGAAGGTAATTTGCTCTATCCAAATCCTGTGCGAGATAAAGCAGGATTGAGGGTATTTATAAATAAGCCCATACAAGCGGAGATAAAGATTATAGATATTATGGGAAAAATGCGCAGCTTATGGCAGGGGATGCTTGCCGAAGGAAAAAATGAAATTGAGCTAAACGTAGCGGATATCCCTCCTTGCTTTTACAATCTCATATTGGATTACGGCCGAGGGAATAATGTATTTAAATTTATAAAGGAATAAGGATACACTGTTTGTAATATTATCAATTTCCTATTGCTATTAATATTTTTTTATTTAATTTTGTATACTTTAAAAAAGCAAATAATAGAAATGTGGGCAATTGTAGAAATAGCGGGAAGCCAATTTGAAGTTCATCCAAATCAGAAGATGCTTGTTCCAAAGTTATCAGCTGAAATTGGCGAGGAAGTCGAATTTGATAAAGTATTATTATTTAATGATGACAATGAAAATAAAATTGGCTCTCCATACATCGATGGAAAAGTGAAAGCAAAGGTAATTGGTGCATACAAAGACAAGAAAATTCTTGTTTTTCATAAGAAACGTCGGAAAGGACATCAAAAATTGAATGGACATCGTCAAAATTATACATCTATTGAAATAACTGATATACAGGTAAATTAGAGGAAATTGAAATGGCACATAAAAAAGGTGGT
>DAOTPH010000333.1:0-1199 GCA_035451765.1 Bacteroidota bacterium
GATTTGCATTTGCTACAATAATTCGTCCACCATTCATATTTAGAATAGAGCTAACGCTACGCATATCGAATGATGGATCCGCAGTGTTATTTCCAATCTTTCCCACACGGAATATTGAATTATTTGAAATAGTTATTTCGGGATATGAAGATGGATTTTGGCGAATTAATCCACCCGCAGTATTAATCTCGCCATTTATTAAATTGATTTTTGAATTTGTTTGAAAATATAAATGCTCATTTGAATTATCGCCAACATCTAATATACCTCCATCAATTGTAATATTTGAATTTGCATAAAGTGTCAAATTTCTTTTTGTCAGAATCCGTCCCGTTTTTAAATAAATTGCACTAAGTGGTTTTAAATCAATATCAAAATTAGGATTTGAAATTAGCAATGTATCTGTAGTATTATTAACTAAAACGCCTGTATTAAATATAAATGAAGGGGTTGCTGTCATTGAGGAATCTGTGAAACTGGATGATGAAACAATCAAACTATCACTTAATCCATTTGTTTTACTTATTGTTAGACTGTTTATTTTAGAAAATTTTCCATTTCCTGAAATTATTGAATTTCCTGCTAAGTTAAATTTTAATGCTAACTTATGATTTGCACTTGCATCTTGGAACAACATTCCCGATGTTGAATTATTTAACAAATTTTTCGATATATATAAAGTATCAGAAGTCGACAACCCTGAATTTTCAACAATACTCCCATTATCATTATCAAGAAATACTTGCCGTGTGAACAATCTTTTATTAGGTAAATTTGTACCAAATTGAAGAATACCATTAGATGGAGCAGGATTTGTTCCACCAATCCTTAGACTATCTATTCTACAGGAATCAAGATTATATACAATAGTGTGGCCATCAATATTTACAGTATCTGTTTCAAATAGCAATCCTGGATAATATGCTGATGCTGGTCCTGAATGTTGCAAGCTCCTATCAGTAGACCAATTAGATGTATTGTTCCAATCTCCCGAATTTCTACTGTAAAATACTCTACCTGATGAAAATGCATTAGGTTCACCAGCAGTCCAATCCCCATTAAAATACTGGGAATTTTTAATGATAATTGGTGAGGATTTTGCCCAGGGGCTAATTCCAAGATCAATCTGCCAGTATGATGTTTGCCATAATGATGGTATATATTTGGTAGTATCCCCTTGAACATTTGCTTTATGATAG
>DAOTPH010000334.1:0-1140 GCA_035451765.1 Bacteroidota bacterium
TCCATTCAGCATTTGTGTTTACAATTGTTATGTTCGCTTTATTACCTTGTTTAATATGTAAATTTTCTAATCCTAATATATTTCGAGGATTTATAGACATTTTATAAATTAGATCCTCCAAACTCAAATATCCTTTTGCAACTAGATTGGTATATGATAATCCGAATGATGTTTCAAGTCCTATAATTCCATAAGGAGCTTTATCAAATTCCACATCTTTTTCTAATTGAGAATGTGGAGCATGGTCGCTTGCTATTACATCAATTGTACCATCTTTTAATCCTTGAATTAAAGCGTCGATATCGCCTTGTTTCCTCAGTGGTGGGTTCATTTTAAAATTGGTGTTATATTCGACAAGATACTCTTCTGTTAAAGAAAAATGATGTGGTGTTACTTCACAAGAGATATTGGGATTTCGTTTTTTTGCTTGTCGAATAATATCAACCGATCCTTTTGTACTAATATGTTGTGCGTGATATCGCCTATTCCCACAATATTGAGAAAGCAATACATCTCGAGCTAAAATAATTTCCTCAGCAATGCTTGGATACCCTTTTAATCCTAATTGAACAGACAAATCTGATTCATTCATATCAAAATTTTCTGTCATTGTAGTGTCTTCACAATGTTGCGCAATCAGAAAGTTTCTTGGTGAAGCATAATCAAATGCCCGCCGCATAACTTCAGAATTCAAAACGCATTTACCGTCATCTGTAAAAAGCAAAGCACCGTGTTCAGCAAGTTCAATCATATTGGAAATTATCTTTCCTTCCATTGATTGAGTCAAGGCACCTGCAATAAAAACATCGCAAAGTAAATCCTTTGACTTTGATTTTATATACTCTATAACAGTTTTATCATCAATGCAAGGCTTTGTGTTAGGCATAATTAATACGCCTGTAAATCCCCCATTTGCTGCTGCACTTGCGCCCGAAATAATATCTTCCTTAGCTTCAAAACCGGGATCACGAAAATGGATATGCATATCAAATAAACCAGGTATTACTGTAAGATAGCTCCCATCTATAATTTCAGTATTAAAGTCAGGTTTGATTTCTTCAGGAGTTAATTTATGAATAACCCCATCTTTTATCCATAAGTTATAATTAGAATTTATCTTATCAAGTGGGCTATTTATTG
>DAOTPH010000335.1:0-1125 GCA_035451765.1 Bacteroidota bacterium
GGAATTAATACATCGGGAGATACAGGGAACGTAAGAACTTATGTGAGGAATTATAATTATAATTCGCATAATCGAGGAACTTTTATTTATTCAGGAACGGGTTCCCAAAATACAGGAACGGGATTACCATCACAACCTGATACAACACGGGTATTGATTATTGATAAACCAAGTGGGAATTTAACTGTAAATACATCGAATACGTTGCATATAAGGGATAGTGTTTATATTAAATCGGGTGGATTTAATTTAGGTAATAATGATATGCATTTGTATGGAAATATTCGAAAAGCAAGTGGGACTTCTTTTTTGCATAATAATCGAACAGTGGTAATCAAAGGCTTAAAAGGGGACACATTAACATCTGAGAATTATGATGAAGGAATTGCCTTCTATAATTTAACAATTAGCAAATCTGCAAATACTGATAATGTATTGCTTGATACTTTGACTTGGTTGCAAATTGATAACAATTTAACATTTAGCAATAATAAATCTGTAATTGATGCCACTTCTAAGACATCGCCAATAAAACAACTTTATGTGACTTTTGGAACATCAGCAACCGTAACAGGTGCAAACCATTATAATACTTCTCAATATGGAGGATGGGTATATGGGGAAGTGAGGAAAAATATTGCAGCAGGTGATGCAGCAATTGTCATTTTTGAAACAGGGTCGAAGAATTATTACGCCCCATTTAGAATTGATTTTGCAAATGGAGGAAATTCAGTTGGGGGGTATCTTGGTGTTTATGCAATTGATGGATTTCATCCAAAATTATATAATTCACCACCAAGTTTATACCCAATTAACCCAAATAGAGTTATTACAAATTATTGGAAAGTAAAGAAAATAAAAAATTCTACTTTCATCAGAGGGGATCGCAATTACACTGCCCGTGTTGATTTAGTAAATCCCGATAAATCTACACTTGTAGATTGCTTTGGGTGTGCAGATCTGGCATACTATCGAGGAGGCGATTCTTTGCAATGGTGGCAACCATTATATGCAAATGGTCAAGGGGAAAACAATAATTTGAGTGGGGGATTATGTCGAGATACTAGGCTCACCCCTATTCCAACACCTAATTTTAGCTATAATGGTACAGCTTGCGGTGCAACA
>DAOTPH010000336.1:0-1037 GCA_035451765.1 Bacteroidota bacterium
CCCCGATATTTTTTCCCGCTTAGTACTCTTCCTTGTAGGGGATGGCGAAGATTATTGCAAACTTAAACAATACTGTGAAAACAACGACCTGACCAACGTCATATTTACGGGATATCAAGCTAATTATGCAGATTACATTGATTGTTCAGATGTTTTTCTTCTTCCTTCTATTGGTGGTGAGGATATGCCTCTAGCGGTTTTGACGGCAATGTATTTGGGTAAGGCCATCATTGCTAGTGAGGTAGCAGGTATCGCAGAAGAAATTGAAAATAAAAAAAGCGGCATATTGTTGAAGATTGAGCAATTGGACAACCTTTATCTTGAAATTATAAAATTATTTGTTGATTCTGGTTTGCGAGATTATTACGGCTTAAATGCAAGGAGCCGTTTCGAAGCTTATTTCTCGCAGCCAGTGGTATATAAAAAAATCACGGAACTATACGCAAATCTTGGTCTTTACAATAAATTAACATAGAGGGGGTGAGCAAGGCTGTGAAAAAAAACATTTTGCTTTTGGGCGGTTTCGGATTCATAGGGTCCAATTTAATCGAAGCACTTTTAAAGTCAAACCTTTATAACATCATCGTTTTTGAATTTAAAGGCGTCACATCCAAGTTTTCAGATCGTGTAAGTGTTTTTTATGGTGACTTCAACAATGAAGAAGACCTGGCTGAATTGTTCGAAAATTACAAAATCGACATCGTGGTGCACCTTGTGAGCACGACTGTCCCCGCAACGTCAAATGATAATATCGAGTATGACATTAATTCAAATCTTATAGGCACGATTAGACTGCTTAATATAATGGTTCAGCATAATGTATTGAAAATTGTATTCTTATCTTCTGGCGGGACCATTTACGGGGAAATCAGCGAACCAAAGGTATCCGAGGAGCATCCAACCCATCCAATTTCGTCGCATGGCATTGTCAAGTTAAGCATCGAGAAGTATCTGTATTTATATCACAGATTGCACAACTTGGATTATTTGATATTGCGCGTTTCGAACCCGTATGGGCCATACCATAGCTCTGATAA
>DAOTPH010000337.1:0-1031 GCA_035451765.1 Bacteroidota bacterium
ATTCTTTCAAATATTGCAAAAAAGCGGCTACCCCGAATTCTTGCAACATTCGTACAGATGGAATATTCAGTGATTGTTGAATCACTTCATCCGCAGGAACTGCTCCCTTATAATCTCTGGAAAAATTTTCAGGTTGAAACCCGGCGATATTCATCGGTATGTCAGGCAAAAGCATTTTAGGTGTAATTAAACCGCGCTGACACATTGCAGCATACAATAATGGTTTCAATATGCTCCCTGAACTTCGGATAGCGGGAATCATATCCACCCAATAGTTTTTGACAGGAATTGTATCTATAATATTGCCTAAATAACCACACACATTTCTACTTGAATTTTCAACTACCATCACTGCTGCATTTTGAATATCATTTTGTCTCCAAATTCTAGAAAAACGCAGGGTTTCTTTGAGAATTAGTTGCTGAATATTCTCTGAAATAAAAGATTTGAATACGTGTTGACTAGGATACTTCTGCATTAAGCTATAAAGAAGATGCGGTGCTTTGCTTTCTTGAATTTTTACACGAAATGGAATTGATTCTAAGGAGGACAACTCAAACTCATCCTGCGAAATAACTTGGTCTCTTCTCAGGGCTTCGAGTAATTTATTCCTTTTTAAAAGTAATTTATCTTGCTGAACTTTACTATTGAAAAGAGAAGGGCGATTGGGCAGGACCGCAAGTAAACAGGCTTCAGAGATGCTCATTGATTTTAACTCCCGCCCATAATACTTCCAAAATGCGGATTGCAATCCAACTACATTTCCTCCATAAGGCGCTCTTTGAGAATATAGATATAATATTTGTTTTTTTGAATTCAAAAATTCGAATCCAATTGAATAAATACATTCTTTGACCTTATTTATCATATCTCTTCCAGCCTGATGTCGAAAAAGCTGCACAGTTTGCATAGTCAATGTACTACCACCTGACACTACCTTTCCAGCCATTAAATTTTGTTTGGCAGCACGAATTAATGAAATAAAATCAATCCCTAAATGTAGATAAAATCTCTTGTCTTCGTAAAACGTC